>NZ_JBEXPH010000068.1:0-42108 GCF_040611955.1 Streptomyces sp. NPDC006510
GCGCCCGCGCGGTATGCGGCGATGGCTCCGGCGCGCTCGGCCCGCAGCTGCGCGGCGTCTCCCGTGCCGCCGTGCGGGACGTCGCGACCGTCGTCGCCTTCGTCGACTTCGTCGTACGGGTCGTCGTCCGCGTACGGGTCGTCATCGCCGTGGGGCGCGTCGGCCTCCCGGCCCGTCTCGATCGCCGCCGGACCGCGTGAGGCCGGCACCTCGGCCGGAGGGGCAGGCAGGGGCGGCATCGCGGGCAGGGGCGGCGCGAAGGCACCCGCGGAGCCCGTACCGAGCGCCGGGCGGGCGAACCCGTCCTCGTACCCGTAGCCGTCGTCGTGTCCGTAACCGCCCCGGCCCCCGTAACCGCCCTGGCTCTCGTCCTCGCCCTCGTCCTCGCCCTCGTCGAGCTGCGGTGTCGTCACGTACCCGCAGAGCGCCTCCTCCGCCGCCCCGGCCGCCAGGCCGGTCAGCACGACGCGGCCGTCGTCACAGATCAGCACCGTGCGGACGGTGATGTTCCGGTGGGTCCAGCCGTGGGCGTGCAGCGCGCGCAACGCGGTCAGCACATCGGAGCCGATCTCGGCGGCCCGGAAGGGATTGAGCGGTCGTTCCGCGAGCAGCGAGGAGAGCGGGCGGGCCGCGACGAGTTCGCTCACGATCCAGAGCGATCCCGCCTCGGCGAACACGTCGAAGACCTGGGCGAGCCTGGGGTGGTCGGGCACCTGGGCCGCCGCCTGAGCGGCTTCCACGGCGCGACGGACCGCCGGGTCGGCGAGCGCGCGCCCCGCCTGTCCGGTGGCCCGCCGGTCCGCCGGGGCCGGATCGTCGGCGTCGAGCACCTCGGCGTCCACCACCTCGGGCAACGGCACCTGCCGGACCAGGACTTCCTGTCCGCTATAGGCGTCAAACGCCCGGGTCTCGACCGCTTCGTACTCATCTGTCAGGGACAGCGGAAGGCGGTAGCGGTCGGCAAGCACCCGACCCGCATAGTCATCCACGACGCCTCCCCAGAGCGCGCTGTCCCCCGGTCACGAAGACCGCGTCAATCCATCAATTGCAGTCACTTACCGTGCAATTGACCTACCGTTCTGGCTGCGTACGGTCTTCCGGCTCTCACGATACGTGGCAAGTGACAGCCACGCTGCCGGGTCGACGCATCCCGGACCTTTTCGCCCACGGATCAGTCGGTGGGCCTGATCGTTCAGTCGATGGGCTTGAACGTGTCGAACGCGGTCTTGCGCAGCGTCCGGCACTCCTTGCTGTCCCACTCGTCGGCCTTGCAGCTGATCATGATCGCGTAGCCGTGCTTGCCGTCGACCTTGAAGCCCCGGTTGAGTACATGGACCCGCTGGCCCTGCTGGGTGCGCTCGAACTGCCAGTCGGCGACGGTCGGGTAGCCGTTGTACTGGACCTTTTTTATGCCGACTTGGTGGAAGCCGTTGCTGCTGGCCGCTACGGCGGCCTTCGCTGCGTTCCAGGCCGCGGCCGCATCACCGCCGGGCGAATCGGTGTAGTCGACCTGGATACGGGGGAAGCCGCCGCTGACGTTGTAGATGCCGCCGGAGTTGTTGCCCGCCGTGGTGTCGAACTGGAAGTCCTCGGGCATGGCCATCGCGAAGTGGAACCGCTTGTTCGTGATCGCCCGGAATCCGGCGGGCAGCGCGTCCCCCGGCTTGTCGCCCTTCGGGCCGCCCGACTCCTTGTCCGCCTTGTCCTTGTCCTTGCCGTTGTCCTGCCCCTGGCCCTGGTTGCCGTTCTGGTCCTTGCCGCTGCCACTGCCGCTGTCGGTGTCCGTGGAGCCGCCGGTCGCCGTCGAGGACCCGGCCGAGGTGGACTTGTCGTCCTTGCCGTTGGCGCCGCCCGCGTCGTTCTTGTCGTCTCCGCCGAGCGAGAGCGCGAGGACCGTGCCGATCACGGCGAGCACGATCACGGCCGCGATGATCGCCAGGGTGCGGCGCGGCACCACGTCCGTGATGGACGCCCGGGGCGGGGTGGTCGGCGACGTGGCCGGGCGCGGCGGCGGTACGACCGCGGAGGCCGTGGCGGCAGCGGCCGCGGGCCGGGCGGGCTTGGCGGAGGCGTCCGCGCCACCGGCCGAGGAAGAGACCGACGAAGGCGCCGAGGGCGGGGGCGGCGCGGTGGTCGGGGCCGCGGCGGCCGGGGCCGCCTTCGCGTTCCGTACGGAGCGCAGTGCGCCCCGCAGCCGGTCCCGCGCGCCCTCGCCCTGTTCCGCGGGCTTCGCCGTCGCCTTGGCGCCGGACTCGGCCGGCGTCGTGGGCAGCGCCATGACCTGGGTGGCGTCGGCGGGCGGGCGCACCACCGGCTCCGGCTTCTCGGGGGCGTGGATCACGTCGTTGAGCAGGGCACGGGCGCCCGCGTCGTCGAGCCGGTGCTCGGGGTCCTTTGCGAGCAGGCCGTAGATGACCTCCTCCAGCGGACCGGCGTTCTTCGGCGGGTCGAGCGGTTCGGTCATCACCGCGGTCAGGGTGGCGATGGCCGACCCCTTGTCGTACGGCGGGGAGCCCTCGACGCTGGCGTACAGCAGTCCGCCGAGCGACCAGAGGTCGGCGGGCGGTCCCGGCTTGTGGCCGCGGGCGCGCTCGGGAGAGATGTACGAGGGGGCGCCGACGAGCATGCCGGTCGAGGTGACCGACGGGTCCCCCTCGACCTGGGCGATACCGAAGTCGGTCAGCACGACCCGGCCGTCCTCGGCGATCAGCACGTTGGACGGCTTCACATCGCGGTGCAGGATGCCCTCGCGGTGCGCCGAGCGCAGCACGTCGAGGATGGCGAGGCCGACCTCGGCGGCGCGCTTCGGCGTCAGCACGCCGTCCTCGCGCACGGCTTCGGCGAGGGACTTGCCCTCGATGAGCTCCATCACGATCCACGGCCGGTCGTCCTCGTCGACCACGTCGTAGACCGTCACCGCGCCGTTGTTGCGGATCCTGGCGATCGCCTTCGCCTCGCGCAGCGTGCGCGTGATCAGCCGGCGCTTCTCGTCGTCGTCGATGGCCGAAGGGAACCGCAGTTCCTTGACCGCGACCGTGCGGCCCAGCGTCTCGTCGACGGCACGCCAGACCGTGCCCATACCGCCCCGGCCGAGCACCTCCCCGAGCCGGTACCGCCCCGCAAGGAGACGTCCGTCCTTGTCCCGTTGGGGCTCCCGTGCCTGCTCCGCCTCCGACATGCGTCCCCTCTGCGATCAACCCGCCCTGGCAGAGCGTTCATTGTCCCTCACCCCGGCACCGGTCATGGTGCCGGGTCCGCGGGCCCGTCATGATGTGCCCGGAGGAAGGGAATCCCTGCCATGTCGATACTCAGGGCGCTGCTCGCCGCCCCGTTGGTGCTGGCGCTGTCCGTCCTGGGAACAGCGACCCTGTCCAGCGAACCACACCTCACCCCCGCAGCCGCCTACCTTCCCCGGCTCGTCGCCGAGGGCGGTGCTCCCACGGCGGCGCTGCTGGCCCGTCGCGCCTCTTCCGCACCGTACGACACCTACCGCTCGACAGGTCCCGGTATCCGGCGGGCGGACCGGTTCCGGGCGGGGAGCATCACCAAGACCTTCCTCGCCACGGTCGTGCTCCAACTCGCCCGGGAACGAAGGCTGCACCTGTCGGACCCGGTCGAACGGCTACTGCCGGGACTGGTGCGCGGCAACGGCAACGACGGCCGCCGCATCACCCTGCGCGCCCTGCTCAGCCACACCAGCGGCCTCTACGACTACACCGCCGATCCATCCGCCCACCCCCTCTCCGCCGCCGCGGCGGTCCGTGTCGCCCTGGCCCACCGGCCGACGGGCGCGCCCGGCCACTACGCCTACTCCAACACCAATTACGCCGTACTCGGACTCGTCGTTCAACGGGTCACCGGACACGGCTACGCCACCGAGATCCGCAATCGCGTCATCACCCCCCTCCGTCTCACGGGCACCTCCCTCCCGGGCGCCCGCACCGCTCTGCCCTCCCCGCACGGCCGTGCCTACACCCGCGATCCGGACGACGGCAGCCTGCGCGACGTCACCGTGCTGGACCCGCGCACGGCGGGCCCGGCCGGTGAGCTGATCTCCACGCTCGACGACCTGAACCGCTTCTACGCGGCCCTGCTGGGCGGCCGTCTCCTCGCGCCCGCCCAGCTGGCGGTCCTGCTGAACACCCGGGCCACGCACGGCGTCTACGGCCTGGGCATCTATCCGCAGAAGCTCTCCTGCGGCATCACCGTCTGGGGGCACAACGGCCATATCTCGGGCAGTTACGTCCGCACCGCCACCACGCGCGACGGCCGGCACACCCTGACGTATCGCATCGACACGGACACTCTGGCCGACGCGGAGACCCTCGAACCCTCGCTGCTCGACGCGGAGTTCTGTCCCGGGGCGGGCGCGGGCTCGCGGGGCCCGGCCTGATCCGGCCTGATCCGGACGGGACAGCCGTTAGATCGGCACGATGTCCGGAGCCCCGAGCCGCGCCGCGTCCGCCGTGAGGTCGTCCGGCTGCCGCTGCGACTCCCGCTCCGCCTGCACCCGCTTCTCGTAGTGCTCGACCTCCCGGTCGATCTGCCCCTCGTCCCAGCCCAGCACCGGAGCCATCAGTTCCGCGCAGAGCCGGGCACTGCGCGTGCCCCGGTCGAAGGTTTCGATGGAGATCCGGGTCCGGCGGGTCAGTACGTCGTCGAGATGGCGGGCCCCCTCGTGCGAGGCGGCGTAGACGATCTCGGCCTTCAGGTAGTCGTCCGCCGAGGGCAGCGGCTCCCCCAGCACCGGATCGCCGAGGATCAGCTCAAGGATCTGCTCGGTCGTCGAGCCGTACCGGTTGAGCAGGTGCTCCACCCGGGCGACATGGAGGCCGGACCTGGCCGCGATCCTCGCCCTGGCGTTCCACATCGCCGGGTATCCCTCCGCGCCCAGCAGCGGGATCTCCTCGGTGACGCAGGCCGCCACCCGCTGGTCGAGGCCGTGCACCGCCTCGTCCACGGCGTCCTTGGCCATCACCCGGTACGTCGTGTACTTGCCGCCCGCCACGACCACCAGGCCCGGCAGCGGATGTGCCACCGTGTGCTCGCGCGAGAGCTTGCTGGTCGCGTCGGACTCGCCGGCCAGCAGCGGCCGCAGCCCGGCGTAGACGCCCTGGACGTCGTCCCGGCTCAGGGGGGTGGCCAGGACCGAGTTGACGTGTTCGAGCAGGTAGTCGATGTCGGCGCTGGACGCCGCCGGGTGTGCCTTGTCCAGGTCCCAGTCGGTGTCCGTCGTCCCGACGATCCAGTGCCGTCCCCACGGGATGACGAAGAGGACGGACTTCTCGGTCCGCAGGATCAGGCCGGTCGAGGAGTGGATGCGGTCCTTGGGGACGACCAGGTGAATGCCCTTGGACGCCCGGACGTGGAACTGTCCGCGCTCCCCGATCAGCGCCTGGGTGTCGTCCGTCCAGACCCCGGTCGCGTTGACCACCTGCTTGGCCCTGACCTCGTACTCCCCGCCCGCCTCGACGTCCTCCACCCGGGCGCCGACGACCCGCTCGCCCTCCCGGAGGAAGCCGATCACCCGCGCGCGGTTGGCCACGTGCGCGCCGTATCCGGCGGCGGTGCGCACCAGGGTCGCCACATAGCGGGCGTCGTCCATCTGTGCGTCGTAGTACTGCAATGCCCCGACCAGGGCGTCCTTCTTCAGCGCCGGGGCGACGCGCAGGGCATGGCGGCGGGAGAGATGCCGGTGCACGGGCAGGCCGCGGCCGTGGCCCGAGGACACCGACATCGCGTCGTAGAGCGCCACACCGGAACCGGCGTAGAGCCGCTCCCAGCCCTTGTGCTGCAACGGATAGAGGAACGGCACCGGCTTCACCAGATGCGGGGCCAGCCGCTCCAGGAGCAGCCCGCGCTCCTTCAGTGCCTCCCGGACGAGCGCGAAGTCGAGCATCTCCAGATATCGCAGCCCGCCGTGGATCAGCTTGCTCGACCTGCTAGATGTGCCGGACGCCCAGTCGCGGGCCTCGACCAGGCCGGTCGAGAGTCCTCTCGTCGCCGCGTCCAGCGCCGTACCGGCGCCGACCACGCCCGCCCCGACGACCAGCACGTCCAGTTCGCGCTCGGCCATCGCGGCCAACGCCTCGGCGCGCTCCGCAGGTCCCAGTGTCGCTGTCCTCACTGCTGCCTCCCGGGTAGATCGGGGTGGTCCGGCACGGAAAGCGACCCGGCCCGGCGGCCGGGGCGGCCCGCGCCCACCTCTCGATTCTGTCCGCCGTCCACGACTTCGGCCACCGCCTGTGGACAACACCAGGACGACAGGAGGCCAGCAATGCGGCATATAGGTCATATTTACGCCTAGTGTGACATTGCGCTGTCCACAGCGGTTGCGCTTTCTGCCCTCATGGTCATAGTCCGACCGGGAAGGACGGCCCATCCACATGCCCGCAGACCTCGCAGTCATCGGACTCGGCCACCTCGGCCTGCCCCTCGCCCAGGCCGCCGTGGCCGCAGGCGTACAGACCGTCGGCTACGACACCGACCCACGCCCCTACACGGAGCTCTCCGCGGGCCGCACCCCCGTCGAGGGCTCGCTCACCGCATCGGACATCCGCCGGATGCTCTCGGGGGGCTTCCGGCCCACCACCAACCCGGCCGAACTGGGCCGGGTCCGTACCGCGGTGATCTGCGCGCCCACCCCGCTCGGCGCCGACCGCACCCTCGACCTCACCGCCGTCGGCGACGCGGCCCGCGCGCTCGCCGCCCGGCTGCGCCCGCACACCACCGTCCTGCTGGAATCGGCCGTGCCGCCCGGCACCACCGAGAACTACCTGCTGCCGCTGCTCGAAGAGGGCTCGGGGCTGCGCGCCGGCCGCGACTTCCACCTGGCCTGCTCCCCCAGCCGCCTCGACCCCGGCAACAGGTCCCACGTCTACGCCAACACCCCCAAGGTCATCGGCGGCCTCACCCCCGCCTGCACCGAGTCCGCCGCCGCCTTCTACGGCCGGCTCACCGACAAGGTCGTCCGGGCCCGCGGGCCGCGCGAGGCCGAGATGACGAAGGTCCTGGAGACCAACTTCCGGCATGTCAACATCGCCCTGGTCAACGAGATGGCGGTGCTCTGCCACGACCTCGGCGTCGACCTGTGGGACGTCATCCGGTGCGCCGAGACCAAGCCCTTCGGCTTCCAGCCGTTCCGGCCGGGCCCCGGCGTCGGCGGCCACGGCGCACCCGTCGACCCGGGCTACCTCCCGTACAACAGCCGCACCCCCGGCCACCCGCTGCGGATGGTCTCGCTCGCCCAGGAGATCAACGACCGGATGCCGCAGTACGTGATCCAGCGCTGCGCGACCCTGCTGAACGAACACGGCAAGTCCGTCCGCGGCGCCCGGGTGCTGCTGCTCGGGGTCACCTACAAGCCGGACCTCGCCGACCAGGAGGGCTCACCCGCCCGGGAGATCGCGATCCGGCTGATGGACATGGGCGCCCAGATCGGCTACCACGACCCGCACGTCCTGGACTGGCGGGTGCGCGAACTCCCGGTCCCGCGCGCCGACTCGCTGTACGAGGCGGCGTCGAGCGCCGACCTCACGGTGCTGCTCCAGCACCACCGGACGTACGACCTCCAGGGCCTCGCGGTGAAGGCCCAGCTCCTCCTGGACACCCGGGGCGCGACCCCGGCGGGGGCCGCACACCGGCTGTGAAAGCCCGTCCCCCGGGATTTCGGTAGGCGATGTCACAGGCTGCTGCTAGCCTGCGGCGTCACTTCTCGCACAGTCGTGCGTTTCCGTCCCAGGGGGGATACCACCATGAGCCAGCCCGTGCCGCCGAACCAGCCGCAGCAGCCGTACAACGCCCAGCCCGACGGCGGCAACCCGTTCGCGGGCCAGCAGTCCGGCGCGCCAACCGGCAACCCGTTCGCGGGCCAGCAGCCCGGCGCGCCGACCGGCAACCCCTTCGCGGGCCAGCAGCCCGGCGCCCCGTTCACCCCGCCGGCCCCCGCACGCAACAACATCGGCCTCGGCCTGGTCGCCGCCGTCGTCGCGGCCGTGGTCGCCGCGGGCATCTACGGGGCCATCATCGGCGCCACCAAGCACGAGATCGGCTACGCGGCCGTGGGCGTCGGCTTCGTCGTCGGCTTCGCCGCGGGCAAGGTCGGCGGCCGCAACCCCGCGCTGCCGGTCGTCAGCGCCCTGCTCTCGCTGGTCGCCGTCTACTTCGGCCAGCTGCTCGGTGAGGCGATGATCGCCGCCAAGGAGCTCCCGGTCACCGTCTCCGAGCTGTTCTTCGACCACTTCAGCCTGCTGAACGAGGCGTGGAAGGCCGACTCGGACTTCATCTCGTACCTCTTCTTCGCCGTCGCGGCGGTCGCCGCGTTCTCCGGCGCCAAGAAGGCCGCCGACTAGTCGCGGATCGCGCCCCGCACACACGGGAGGGCCCGGACCGCCGCTGCGGTCCGGGTCCTCCCGTCGTGCTCGGAAGACTCAGCGGCGGTGCTGCGAGTCCGCCACCGTGACCTCGACGCGCTGGAACTCCTTGAGGTCGCTGTACCCCGTCGTCGCCATCGCCCGGCGCAGCGCGCCGAAGATGTTCATCGAGCCGTCGGGGGTGTGCGAAGGACCGGTCAGGACCTCCTCGGTGGTGCCGACCGAGCCCAGGTCCACCAGCTTGCCGCGCGGCACGTCCTCGTGGACGGCCTCCATGCCCCAGTGCCGGCCGCGGCCCGGCGCGTCCGTCGCACGGGCCAGCGGGGAGCCCATCATCACGGCGTCCGCACCGCAGGCGATGGCCTTGGGCAGGTCGCCGGACCAGCCGACGCCGCCGTCCGCGATCACGTGCACGTACCGGCCGCCGGACTCGTCCATGTAGTCGCGGCGGGCGCCGGCCACATCGGCGACCGCGGTCGCCATCGGGACCTGGATCCCGAAGACGTTGCGCGTGGTGTGCGCGGCGCCGCCGCCGAAGCCGACGAGGACACCGGCCGCACCGGTACGCATCAGGTGCAGGGCGGCGGTGTACGTGGCGCAGCCACCGACGATCACCGGGACGTCCAGCTCGTAGATGAACTGCTTGAGGTTGAGCGGCTCGGCGGCACCCGAGACGTGCTCGGCGGAGACCGTAGTACCGCGGATGACGAAGATGTCCACGCCCGCGTCGACGACGGCCTTGGAGAACTGGGCGGTGCGCTGCGGGGAGAGCGCGGCGGCGGTGACCACACCGGAGTCGCGCACCTCCTTGATGCGCTGCCCGATCAGCTCCTCCTGGATCGGCGCGGAGTAGATCTCCTGGAGGCGGCGGGTCGCCGACTCGACGGGCATCTCGGCGATCTCGTCGAGCAGCGGCTGCGGGTCGGCGTGCCGGGTCCACAGGCCCTCTAGGTTGAGAACACCGAGGCCGCCCAGCTCACCGATGCGGATCGCGGTCTGCGGGGAGACCACGGAGTCCATGGGAGCGGCCAGGAACGGCAGCTCGAAACGGTAGGCGTCGATCTGCCAGGCGATCGAGACCTCCTTCGGGTCGCGGGTACGGCGGCTCGGAACGACGGCGATGTCGTCGAATGCGTACGCCCGGCGGCCGCGCTTGCCGCGCCCGATCTCGATCTCAGTCACGATGGTGTGGCCTTTCCCTCTACGTCTGCGCTGTCCAGTATCCCCGACACACGGCTGAGGGGCGGTCCCGGGAACCCCGGGCCGCCCCTCCACCGCATGGATGCGTTACTTCCTGCTGTAGTTCGGTGCCTCGACCGTCATCTGGATGTCGTGCGGGTGGCTCTCCTTGAGGCCCGCCGAGGTGATCCGGACGAACCGGCCGTTGTCCTGGAGCTCCGGGACGGTGCGGCCGCCGACGTAGAACATCGACTGGCGCAGACCGCCGGTGAGCTGGTGGACGACCGCGGAGAGCGGTCCGCGGTAGGGAACCTGGCCCTCGATGCCCTCGGGGACCAGCTTCTCGTCGGAGGCGACGCCCTCCTGGAAGTAGCGGTCCTTGGAGAACGACTTGCGCTCGCCACGGGTCTGCATCGCGGCGAGCGAACCCATGCCGCGGTACGACTTGAACTGCTTGCCGTTGATGAAGAGCAGTTCGCCCGGGGACTCCTCGCAGCCCGCGAGCAGCGAGCCGAGCATCACGGTGTCCGCGCCGGCCACCAGGGCCTTGGCGATGTCGCCGGAGTACTGCAGGCCGCCGTCGCCGATGACCGGGACACCGGCCGCCTTGGCGGCGAGCGAGGCCTCGTAGATCGCGGTGACCTGCGGGACGCCGATGCCGGCGACGACGCGGGTGGTGCAGATGGAGCCGGGGCCGACGCCGACCTTGATGCCGTCGGCGCCCGCGTCGATCAGCGACTGGGCGCCGTCACGGGTGGCGATGTTGCCGCCGATGACGTCGACACCGGACGCGTTCGACTTGATCTTGGCGACCATGTCGCCGACCAGCCGGGAGTGGCCGTGGGCGGTGTCCACGACGATGAAGTCGACACCGGCCTCGATGAGCGCCTGGGCCCGCTCGAAGGCGTCGCCCGCGACACCGACGGCGGCGCCCACCAGCAGTCGGCCGTCCTTGTCCTTGGCGGCGTTCGGGTACTTCTCGGCCTTGACGAAGTCCTTGACGGTGATGAGGCCCTTGAGGACCCCCGCGTCGTCGACCAGCGGAAGCTTCTCGATCTTGTGGCGGCGCAGCAGCTCCATGGCGTCCACGCCGGAGATGCCGACCTTGCCGGTGACCAGCGGCATCGGCGTCATGACCTCGCGCACCTGGCGCGTGCGGTCGGACTCGAAGGCCATGTCCCGGTTGGTGACGATGCCGAGCAGCTTGCCCGCGGCGTCGGTGACCGGGACACCGCTGATGCGGAACTTGGCGCACAGCTCGTCGGCGTCGCGCAGCGTGGCGTCCGGGTGGACCGTGATCGGGTCGGTCACCATGCCGGACTCGGAGCGCTTCACCAGGTCGACCTGGTTGGCCTGGTCGGCGATGGAGAGGTTGCGGTGCAGCACACCCGCGCCACCCTGCCGGGCCATGGCGATCGCCATGCGGGCCTCGGTGACCTTGTCCATCGCGGCGGAGAGCAGCGGGATGTTCACCCGCACGTTCCTGGAGATGTACGAGGAGGTATCGATCTGATCGGGCGCCATGTCGGACGCGCCGGGCAGCAGCAGCACGTCGTCGTATGTCAGCCCGAGCGTCGCGAATTTCTCGGGCACTCCGTCGACGTTTGCAGTCATGACACCTTCCCCAAATGGCCTTGATCGGTGCGGATGTCCATGCTAACGGCCTCCGGGGGTGTCTCATTCCACGAGCAAGATCACCTAGAGGTTCTGTAGCTTCATACGGAACCTTCCGTGCGGACCCGACCGGGTCCGTTCACTGCTCCGCGAGGGCCCGCAGCCTGCTCAGGGCCCGGTGCTGGGCGACCCGGACCGCGCCCGGCGACATGCCCAGCATCTGCCCGGTCTCCTCGGCGGTGAACCCGACGGCGACCCGCAGGACGAGCAGTTCGCGCTGGTTCTCCGGGAGGTTGGCGAGGAGCTTCTTCGCCCAGGCGGCATCGCTGCTGAGCAGGGCGCGCTCCTCGGGCCCGAGCGAATCGTCCGGCCGCTCGGGCATCTCGTCGGACGGCACGGCCGTCGAGCCCGGGTGCCGCATGGCGGCCCGCTGGAGATCGGCGACCTTGTGCCCCGCGATGGCGAACACGAAGGCTTCGAAGGGTCTGCCGGTGTCCTTGTAGCGCGGCAACGCCATCAGCACCGCGACACAGACCTCCTGCGCCAGGTCCTCCACGAAGTGGCGGGCATCACCGGGCAGCCGGTTCAGCCGCGACCTGCAGTAGCGCAGCGCGAGCGGGTGGACATGGGCCAGCAGATCATGGGTGGCCTGCGCGTCGCCCTCGACGGCACTGTGCACCAGGGCACCGATCGCCGTCGTCTCGTCGTCGCGCATCGGACCATGGTGCCTCGGAGCCGCGTCATCCGCGCCGCCGCGTCCGTAGTTGTGCACCGAAGCGTTATGAGCGGGTGCGCCGGAAGTCATGTCCTGCGCCCTCCCCTTCCGCTCGACCGAATCGTTCCCGAGGAACTCCACGTCTCAAGGATGCGGCATCGGCCGGGAAGCGTCACATACCGTCGGCGCGACGGGCTCCGCCGGTGGAGCGGAACCCGTCCCGTGTATGTCGGTCACGCCACCCCGTCCGCCGGTGCGCGGACGGGGGTTCGATCGACTGCCGGCCACGGCCGGCCCTCAGCGGACCAGGCCCCAGCGGAAGCCGAGCGCCACGGCGTGCGCCCGGTCCGAGGCGCCGAGTTTCTTGAACAGACGCCTGGCGTGCGTCTTCACCGTGTCCTCCGAGAGGAACAGCTCACGGCCGATCTCGGCGTTCGAACGGCCGTGGCTCATTCCTTCGAGCACCTGGATCTCACGCGCGGTGAGCGTCGGCGCCGCACCCATCTCGGCCGACCGCAGCCGACGCGGGGCGAGCCGCCACGTCGGATCGGCCAGCGCCTGGGTGACGGTGGCGCGCAACTCCGCGCGGGAGGCGTCCTTGTGCAGATAGCCGCGGGCACCGGCGGCGACCGCGAGCGCCACACCGTCCAGGTCCTCGGCGACGGTCAGCATGATGATCCTGGCGCCGGGGTCGGCGGAGAGCAGCCGCCGGACCGTCTCCACACCCCCGAGACCGGGCATGCGTACGTCCATCAGAATCAGATCCGAACGGTCGGCGCCCCAGCGGCGGAGGACTTCCTCGCCGTTGGCCGCCGTCGTCACCCGCTCGACGCCGGGCACGGTCGCGACCGCCCGACGGAGCGCTTCTCGGGCAAGCGGGGAGTCGTCGCAGACGAGGACGGATGTCATGACCGTCCTCCGCAGCTGATGCGCGTCACCTTGAGCCTCCAGGCTGTTACAAGTCGTCACCTGTGCGGTTGACACTCTCGGACACCTGCCCGATCGCTTTTTCCGTCAACCGCCTCCGTCCTCTCAACGACGGTCACTCGAAAGAGTTACGGGTCGGAGAACCGGGTTCGGCACTCTACGTGAGGGAGCGCACACGGAGGAGAATCGGCGCGGATCATCCAATCCTCAACCAAAACTTCACATGAAGACGTGCCCCATTTAGCGGGTTTTCTTCACTTTTCCTGGTGTCTGTGACTAGATTCGCAATCAGTCATATTTACATCTGCTTACACCGTAGATGTACGGTCGTTGGGCACGGTCGATGACGGATGACAACGACGTTTCCGACTCAGCATGGTTTCGAGGGGACAAGCAATGGCAGATTTCTCCCGCCTTCCCGGACCCAACGCCGATCTGTGGGACTGGCAGCTGCTGGCGGCCTGCCGCGGGGTCGACAGCTCGCTGTTCTTCCACCCGGAGGGTGAGCGCGGGGCGGCACGGAGCGCCCGCGAGAACTCGGCAAAAGAGGTCTGCATGCGATGCCCGGTACGCGCCGAGTGCGCAGCACACGCCCTGGCGGTGCGAGAGCCCTACGGAGTGTGGGGCGGACTGACCGAGGACGAGCGTGAAGAGCTCATGGGACGGGCCCGCAGCCGGCTGATCGCGGCAGCGGCGCCTTCGGGCGTTCCGTCCCCGTCGGGGCACGGCTGATCCCGCCACACCCCGTACAGCAACAAAAGAAACGTTTCCGCGCTAAGAGGCGGCAGTCACCCGGTCACAGCGATGGGCCGGGTCTCAGGCAGGCCCTTCAGCGGGCGGCCGCCAGGGACAGCCGGTCCAGGGTGGCCGCCACCGCCGGGACCTGGGCCAGGTCGGGCAGGGTCAGGGCGACGATCTCGCGCTCGATGGCCGGCTCCACCGTCACGGTGCGCGCCCCCTTGGGACGTACCGACTCGATCGCCAGCTCCGGCAGTACGGCCACCCCGAGTCCGGCGCCGACCAGGCCGACCACCGCCGGGTAGTCGTCGGTGGCGAAGTCGATCCGGGGGGTGAAGCCCGACTCCTCGCAGACCTCCACGAGCTGGCGGCGGCAGCGCGGGCAGCCCGCGATCCACGACTCCCCGGCCAGATCGGCGATGCCCACTGCGGCCGAACGCGACAGCGGGTGCCCCTCCGGGACCAGGCCGATCAGCCGGTCGGTGAGCAGCGGGCGCGCCACCAGGTCGTCCCATTCGGTGCCGGAGGTGCCGTACCGGAACGCCAGCGCGATGTCGCAGTCGCCCTCGCGCAGCATCTCGACCGAGCGCGGCGGCTCGGCCTCCACCAGCGAGACCCGGGTGCCGGGGTGGGCCGCGCGCAGTGCGGCGAGGGCGCCGGGGACCAGGGTGGAGCTGCCGCTGGGGAACGAGACGAGCCGGACCCGGCCGGCCCGCAGCCCGGCGATGGCGGCGACCTCCTCCTCGGCGGCGGTGAGACCGGCGAGGATGCCGGAGGCGTGCCGGACGAGGGCCTCACCCGCCTGGGTGAGCCGCATCTCGCGTCCGGTACGGATCAGCAGCGTGGTGCCCGCGGAGGCCTCCAGGGCCTTCATCTGCTGGCTGACCGCGGGCTGGGTGCAG
This sequence comes from Streptomyces sp. NPDC006510, assembly GCF_040611955.1. Taxonomy (NCBI): domain Bacteria; kingdom Bacillati; phylum Actinomycetota; class Actinomycetes; order Kitasatosporales; family Streptomycetaceae; genus Streptomyces; species Streptomyces sp. NPDC006510. The sequence continues at coordinate 14,448 of NZ_JBEXPH010000068.1, forward strand.
CCCAGTTCGCGAGCGGCGGCGGAGAACGAGCCGGTGGCGGCCACGGCGCGCAGGACACGGAGATGACGGGCTTCGATCACCCCTCAACCATAAGCGATTCTTGGATTGGGTGCGCATTATTGTCGTGCATCTTTGAGAATGGAATGGTTAGCGTTCTCCGCATGACGTCCCTGGAACCGACAGAGCCGATGCGACTGCTGACCGTCAATGTGGGACGGCCGAAGGCCGTCGAGTACACCGACGCCCCCGCGGGCGTGACCGGCATCGACAAGCGGCCGGCCGGCGGGCCGGTACGCGTCACCGACCCCGGCCCCAAGGGCACCGGCGGCAGTGGTCTGGCCGGGGACGCGGTGTGCGATCTGCGCCATCACGGCGGTTCCGACCAGGCGGTGTACGCCTTCGCCCGCGAGGAACTCGACGGGTGGGAGCGGGAGCTCGGCCGCCCGCTGGCCAATGGCGTGTTCGGCGAGAACCTGACGACCGCCGGGCTCGACGTGAGCGGCGCGAAGATCGGCGAACGCTGGCGGATCGGCGCCGATCTGGTGCTGGAGGTGACGTCGGGCCGGATTCCGTGCCGTACGTTCGCCGGTCACCTCGGCGAGGAGCGCTGGGTCAAGCGGTTCACCCGGGCGGCGGCTCCGGGCGCCTATCTGCGGGTGATCGAGCCGGGCGAGATCCGGGCCGGGGATCCGGTCGAGATCGTGCACCGCCCGGACCACGACGTCACCGTGAAGATGGAGTTCCTGGCGTCCACGACGCGGCGGGACCTGCTGCCGGGGCTGCTGGCGGCCGGGGACGCGCTGCATCCCGAGGCGTTGCGTGCCGCTCTGAGGTACGTCGAGAAGTCGGCGGCGGACAGCTGATCACCGCGCGCCGGACAAGCACTAACGTGCCGCGTATGACGACTGCACTGATTACGGGCGCGACCGCGGGGATCGGTGCCGCCTTCGCGCGGCGGCTCGCGGCCGACGGGCACAACCTGGTGCTGGTGGCGCGCGACACCGAGCGGCTGCGCGAGCAGGCGACCGAGCTGCACGACCGGCACGGCATCGAGGCCGAGGTACTGAGGGCCGATCTGTCCGAGGACGAGGGGATCGGCGCGGTCGAGGACCGGCTGACGGACCGCCGGCATCCGGTCGACCTGCTGGTCAACAATGCCGGGTTCGGCAACAAGGGCCGCTATCTGGACGTGCCGATGGTTGATGAGCTGAAGATGCTGAAGGTGCACTGCGAGGCGGTGCTGCGGCTGACCTCGGCGGCCGCGGCCGGGATGCGGGAGCGCGGCCGGGGCGGGGTGGTCAACGTGGCCTCGGTGGCCGCGTTCGTGCCGCGCGGGACGTACGGCGCGTCCAAGGCGTGGGTCGTGCAGTTCACCCAGGGCGCGGCGAAGGACATGGCCGGTACGGGGGTGCGGCTGATGGCGCTGTGTCCCGGGTTCGTACGGACGGAGTTCCACCAGCGGGCCGGGATGGGTACCGGCAACATTCCGGGCTGGATGTGGCTCGACGCGGACAAGCTGGTGGAGACGGCGCTGGCGGATCTGGCGCGCGGCAAGTCGGTCTCGGTTCCGGACCCGCGGTACAAGGCGTTGATGGGGCTCGTGAAGGTGACGCCGCGCGGCCTGCTCGGAGGGGTCACCTCCAAGACAGGCCGCAAGTACGGTCCTCAGTGAGCGGTCGGTTACCGCACCCCACGGCCCGCGTAGGCGCCGATGTTGGGGGCGCCGGGCTTCAGTTCGTTGCCGAAGTAGTCCTTGCCGCCGTTGTTCTCGATGACGGCTCCGGCGGCGAGGGCGGGCGAGCCCGCACCGAGCCGGAAGTCGTCCCGGAGCTTCGGGTCGGCCGTGATGCCGCCCGGGTCGGGACGGGTCATCTCGACGCCGTAGAAGGCGTTGTGGTCGAAGGAGAGCCCGGGGGTCGGGTTCTTGAAGGCGTAGCCGCCGGTTCCCTCGCTCACGAAGATGTTGTTGCGGATGGACAGTTCGTGCTGGGTGGTGGCGGGGCTTCCGGCGTCGTCCTGGACGAGGTAGCCGGGGATCTGCTCCTTGTTGTGGAAGGTGTTGTTGTAGATCTCGGTGCCGAGGATCGGGCCCCAGCAGTTCTGGATCAGCCGGGCACCGTCGTTGCGGCTGACGTTGTAGCGGGCGACCGTGCCGATGGTCTTGGCGCCGCTGTACGGGCAGATCAGCAGGAATCCGCCCTTGTTGTCGTGGCTGTAGTTGTACTGGAAGACGGTGTTCCGGGAGGCGCCGTCGGCGTCGAAGGACATCCCGTCGTGGGTGTTGCCGCCGCCCGAGACCTCGTTGTACTCGACGGTCGTGTCGTCGGTGTTGAAGGTCCAGATGCCCGCGTTGGCGGAGGGCGAGCGGAGCTGGAAGCCGTCGACCCGGTTGTGGTCGACGCGGGCGCCGCTGGTGGTGTCGAGCTTCATGCCGTCGCCGGCCAGGGACTTCAGCGTGTTGTGGTGGATGCGGACGCCGGTGCTGGGCGTCCACTCCCCCGGGTACACGTTCGGGTCCTGCTGCTGGCCGACCAGATCGCGTTTGGAGAAGGTCGACTTGAAGTAGATGCCCTCGCGGTCGACGTCCTCGATGCGGTTGTGGCCGATGTCCAGGCCTTCGTACCAGCTGGCCTTCGCCTTGCCCTCGACGGCGATGTGGATCGCGCTGGAGCCGGAGACCGTCTTGTAGTCGCCGCCGCGCACATCGTGGATGTAGAGGCCGGAGATGTCGAAGCCGCGGGCGACGCCGTAGTCGGTGAGGCGGAGGCGGACACCGTTGCGCTCGCTGCCGGGGTTGTCGGCGTTGGTGATCTCCAGGGCCTTGAGGTGCACGTACTGCGTGTTGGCGAGCAGGACGGCATCGTGGGCGCCCGCGCCGTCGAGCCGGGCGCGGGCCGGGCCGCTGCCGTAGTCGGCGATGGTGAACGGGGCGCGGGCGGAGCCGGCGCCCGTGGGGGCGAGGGTGCCGGTGCAGGTGGCGCCGCGCTTGAAGAGGAGCCGGTCACCGGGGCCGTAGGTGTGCGCGTTGGCCTCGGCGACCGAGGTCCAGGGTTGCTCCTTGCTGCCGGTGGCGCCCGCCGGGTCCGCGGCGCAGTCGACGTGGAAGGTACGGCCGGCGGGTGCGGCCTGCGCGGCGGTCTGGCTCGCGACGGTCAGGCCGCCGGCGGCCGTCAGGGCCGCGAGCGCCGCAGCAGTGACGCGATGTCTCACAATTCCTCCGTACGAACAGTCAGGGTCGGGACGGACAGTCGGGGTGGGGGCGGGACGAGTCCGCATCGCCGGAATCCTGGACTCGGATTGATCGAACGTCAATGGATTGCGTTTGAATGATCGAAACTCCCATCGTTCGATCACGCTGGTCTAGGGTCGGACAACGGCCCCGGCACCGGCCGGACCGGGGGCCGGGCCACACACTGCGAGGGGACTGCTGCCGTGCGCGAAAGTGCTGCTGAACGTCATGACCGCCTGCTCGGGCTGGTACGGGAACGGGGTTCGGCCCGGGTCTCGGATCTGGCCTCGCAGCTGGGCGTCTCACCCGTCACGGCGCGCCGGGACGTGGAGGAACTGGCCGGCCGCGGCCTGCTCGACCGGGTCCACGGATCGGTGTCCTGGCCGCAGGACGCCCCCACGGGCGCCGCCGGGCCCGGCTCCACGGGCAGCGGCCTGGTGCTCGGCATGCTCGCGCCCTCGTCGACCTACTACTTCGCCGAGGTCATCCGCGGCGCCCACGAGGCCGCCGCCAGGGCCGGGGCCAGGCTCATCCTGCGGATCTCCGACTACCGGCCGCAGGAGGACCACGCCCGCACCGAGGGGCTGCTCTCCGCGGGCGCCGAAGGGCTGCTGGTCGCGCCCGGCTGGCAGGACCCGGGCGACCCCGCCGCGTTCGGCGACTGGATCGCCTCGCTGCCCGTGCCGACCGTCCTGCTGGAACGCAGGCCCACCGCGGGCTCCCCGCTGGACGGCCTGGACCGGGTCTGCTCGGACCATGCGCACGGCGTGCTGCTGGCGGTGCGCCACCTGGTGGATCTCGGACACGGGGCGCCGCTGCTGATGGCCCGCGCGGACTCCCCGACCGCCGTCGCGGTGCGGTCCGGGTACGTGGAGGCCCTGGGCGTGCTCGGGCTGCGCGCACCGCAGGACGTGATCGATTCCGTACCGGCCGAACTCGCCCCGGACGCCTTCGAGCAGGCCGTACAGGCGTTGCGCGAGGCGGTCCTCTCGGGGGTGGCGACGGCGGCGCTGATCCACAACGACGTGGACGCGATCCAGGTGGTGCAGCGCTTGGCCGAACTGGACGTGCGAGTGCCGGAGGACCTGGCCCTGATCGCCTACGACGACGAGGTTGCGGCCCTCGCGGACACCCCGCTCACGGCGGTGGCGCCGCCCAAGCGCGAGGTGGGCCGCCACGCCACGGAACTGCTGGTGGAGCGGCTGGGCCAGAGCGCGGGCGCCCCCCGGCGGCATCTGACGCTGCTGCCGCAGCTGCGGGTCAGGGACTCGTGCGGGGCGCGTCTCCCGTAGGCACGGGCGCAGACCTCGGAGCAGGCGTTCCCGCGGCTCTCGCGCCCGATTTCGCAGGTTACCTCACGCAATTCCGTACGTAACTTATCTGATCTTTTTTCGATCAATCGATCGTTCGCTCTTGACTTCGGTCACGACTGGTCCAAGGATCACGGCCAACGCCAATGTCGCCGCCAGTTCAGGAGCCTCGCTGTGAGCCGCAGTCCGAGCAGAACGTCCCTCGCCGTTGTCGGCACCGCCACCGCCCTCGCCCTTCTCACGGCCTGTGGCGGCAGCGGCGACGACGACTCCGCCGCCGGAAGCGACGGCAAGCCCGTCAGCATCACCTTCTGGGGCTGGGCCAAGGGATCCAAGGAGGTCGTTGACGCGTTCAACGCCTCGCACAAGAACATCAAGGTGGTGTACGAGGAGATCCCGTCCGGCAACGCGGGCGGGTACGCCAAGATCTCCAACGCGGTCAAGGCGGGCAACGCCCCCGACCTGGTCTCCATCGAGTACCCGCAGCTTCCGGAGTACGTCAGTCAGGGCGCGCTCCAGGACATCGGCCAGTACTTCACCGAGGACATCAGGAAGAAGCTGCTGCCGCAGGCGGTAGAGCTGACGACGCTCGGCGGCAAGAACTGGGCCGTTCCGTTCGACGCCTCGCCGCAGTCCTTCTACTACCGCAAGGACCTGTTCGAGAAGTACGGCGTCGAGGTCCCCAAGACCTGGGACGAGTTCCGCAAGGCCGCCGAGAAGGTCAAGAAGGCCGACAAGAAGGCCCGGATCGGCACCTTCTTCCCCGATGACCCGACCACGTTCCAGGCGATGGCCTGGCAGGCCGGCGCCCAGTGGTACAAGCCCGAGGGCGACACCTGGAAGGTCAGCACCGCCGACGCGGCCACCAACAAGGTCGCCGACTACTGGCAGGGTCTGCTCGACGACGACCTGATCCGCGCCAACGCCTCGTTCAGCCCCGAGTGGACCAACTCCCTCAAGAACGGCGGCACCGTCGGCTACCTCGGCGCCGCCTGGGGCGCGGGTGTCCTCAAGGGCACGCTGCCCGAGCAGAGCGGCAAGTGGGCCGTCGCCCCGATGCCCAGCTGGGACGGCAAGCCCGCCAGCGGCATGCTCGGCGGCTCCACCTTCGCGGTGACCAAGACCAGCAAGAAGGCCAAGGCCGCGGTCGAGTTCGCCACCTGGATGTCGACCACCGAGGAAGGCATCAAGGCCCGCATCGAGTCCGGTACTTCGAGCGCCTTCCCGGCCGCGGCGGCACTGCGCCCGGTGGCCAAGAAGTCCTTCGACGCCGGCTTCTACGGTGGCGAGGACATCTACCAGGTGTTCGAGGGCGCCGCGACCTCGATCGGCCAGGACTGGAACTGGGGCCCGACCACCGGCACCACGAACACCACCATGAAGGACCAGTTCGGCAAGGTCGCGAGCGGCGGCACCACCCTCAAGGACGCCGTGAAGGCCGGGCACGACGCCACGGTCGCCGAGCTGAAGAAGCGCGGTCTGAAGGTCGAGGACGCAGGCTGATGAAGCGCGCCCGGACGACCAGAGCCGCCGCCATCCTGCTGGGGCCCTTCTTCGTACTGTTCACCGTGGCCATGGTGCTGCCGATCGGTTACGCGGTCTGGCTCAGCCTGTTCACCGAAAAGCAGTCCGGCCTGGGCTTCGGCGGCACCGAGACCGTCTTCAGCGGACTCGACAACTACACGGCGGCCCTGGGCGACCGGGCGTTCCGCGAGGGCTTCGGCGTACTCCTCGGATACTGCCTGTTCTACATTCCGCTGCTGCTCATCGGCGCCCTCGCCCTCGCCCTGCTGCTGGACTCCGCGCTGGCCCGCGCCCGCCGGTTCTTCCAGCTCGCGCTCTTCCTGCCGCACGCCGTGCCCGGCATCATCGCCGCGCTGATCTGGGTGTACCTCTACACACCGCAGCTCAGCCCGGTGGTCAGCGCCATGGAGTCCGGCGGAATCGGCTTCGACTTCTTCTCCCCCGAAGGCGCCCTTCCCTCCGTCGTCAACATCGCACTGTGGGAGTGGCTCGGCTACAACATGGTGATCTTCTATGCCGCGTTGCAGGCCATCGACCGCTCCGTACTCGAAGCGGCCACGGTCGACGGGGCCGGTGCCTGGCGCGTCGCGCTCAGCATCAAGGTTCCGCTGATCCGCGCCTCCGTCGTGATGGTCACGCTGTTCACGGTCATCGGCTCGCTCCAGCTGTTCACCGAGCCGCTGATTCTCAACAAGGGGACCGGCTCCGCCGTCTCCTCCACCTGGACGCCGAACATGTACGCGTACACCGCGGCCTTTGAACGCAATGACTACGGTCTGGCCGCGGCCGCCTCCATCCTGCTGGCGCTCACGGCCGCGCTGCTGTCCTTCGTCGTCACCCGCTTCACCGGCCGGAAGGGCAAGAAAGCATGAACTCCCCCGCCTCCCGCAGCCGATGGATGTCGAAGACCGCTGTCAACGGCTTTCTCCTGCTCGCCGTCGTCTACATGCTCTTCCCCCTCGTCTGGCTGGTCACCGCCGCCACGAAGGACACCGGCGGTCTGCTCGCGGGCAACGCGTTCTCCTTCGAGGGCTTCAACCTCGGCGAGAACCTGTCGAACCTGGCCTCCTACGGCGACGGCATCTACTTCCGCTGGTACCTCAACAGCCTCATGTACGCGGGCGGCGGGGCGATCGTCTGCTCGCTGATCTGCGTCGCCGCGGGATACGCCTTCGACAAGTACGAATTCCGGGGCAAGGAGAAGCTGTTCGGCCTCGTGCTGATGGGCGTGCTCGTGCCGACCACGGCGCTTGCCCTGCCGATGTACCTCCTGGCCTCCAAGACCGGCCTGGTCAACACCTACTGGTCCGTGCTGATCCCGGTGCTGGTCAATCCGTTCGGCGTGTATCTCGCCCGGGTGTTCAGCACCGGCTACATACCGAACGAGGCCCTGGAGGCCGCCCGTATCGACGGGGCCGGCGAGCTGCGCGTCTTCTGGTCCATCGGACTGCGCATGGTCATGCCGGGCTTCGTGACGGTCTTCCTCTTCCAGTTCACCGCGATCTGGAACAACTTCTTCCTCCCCCTCGTGATGCTCTCGGACCGCAAGCTCTTCCCGCTGAGCCTCGGTCTGTACTCCTGGAACACCAACACCCACGGCGAGCCGAGCTTCTACCCGCTCGTCGTCACCGGTTCCCTCCTCGCCGTCATCCCCCTGATCGTCGCCTTCGTCTCTCTGCAGCGGCACTGGAAGGCCGGACTGACCGCCGGCAGCGTCAAGTGACTCTCACCGCGAGCCCTGAGGAGTACGAGTTCCACCATGCCCCACGCCACTGACAACCGGCCGGCGGCCCTGCTCTCGATGGGGCCCGGCATCGCCGACCGCCTCCTCGCCGACCGCCACCGCACCCGGCTCGCCGCCCTCACCCGCACCGACCCGGACTTCGTCGCCCACGACCTGGCCGACCCGACGCCCGAGGTGGCCGCCGCGCTCGCCGAGGCCGAGGTGTTGTTCACCTGCTGGGGCGCGACACCGCTCACCGCCGGGGTACTGGCCGGCGCGCCCCGGCTGCGGGCCGTCGTGCACGCCGCGGGCTCCGTGAAGCACCACATCACCGACGCCTGCTGGGAACGCGGCATCACCGTCACCTCGGCGGCCGGGGCCAACGCCCTGCCGGTCGCCGAATTCACCCTCGCCGCGATCCTGTTCGCCGGAAAGCGGGTGCTGCACACCGCGCACCGCTACCGCGGTCTGCGCGCCGACCACGACTGGCTCGCGGAGCTCGACGGAGCCGGCAACTACCGCCGTACGGTCGGCATCGTCGGCGCCTCCCGCATCGGCCGGCGCGTGATCGAGCTGCTGCGCCCCTTCGACCTGGACGTGCTGCTGTACGACCCGTACGTGGACGGTCCGGAGGCGGCGCGGCTCGGTGTGCGGCTCACCTCGCTCGACGAGCTGTGCGCGAGCAGCTCCGTCGTCTCGGTGCACGCGCCCCAGCTGCCGGAGACACACCATCTGATCGGTGCGGCGCAGCTGTCCGCCATGGCGACCGGGACGACGCTGATCAACACGGCGCGGGGTTCGCTGATCGACGAGGACGCGCTGCTTCCCGAGCTGACGGCCGGACGGCTGCATGCGGTGCTGGATGTGACGGACCCCGAACTCCCGCCCACGCACTCGCCGTTGTACACCCTGCCCAATGTGCTGCTCACCCCGCACATCGCGGGTTCGCTGGGCGACGAGCTGCACCGGATGGCCGACCACGCGCTGGACGAGATGGAGCGGTTCGCGGCCGGTCTGCCCTTCGCGGACCCGGTGCACTCCGGGAGTCTGAGCCACTCGGCCTGAACCGTCGAAAAGCCCGTTCCTCACTAAACTGGAAGCATCCCACCCAGAATGTGAGACCGGGAGACATCATGAGATTCGTACAAGTTATCGACTGCAAGACGGAGCGGTTCGAGGACATGGACCGTCTCATGGACCAGTGGGTCGAGCAGACCAGGGGCACCCGGACCGCCACTCACAGTCTCATCGGCAAGGACCGCTCCGACGGGTCGCACTATGTCGAGATCGTCGAATTCCCGTCGTACGAGGACGCGATGGCGAATTCCGGGCTGCCCGAGACCGAGCGGATCTTCCAGGAGATGGTGGCGCTCTGTGACGGGATGCCCACCTTCACCGACCTCGACGTGGTCCGCGACGAGCAGCTGAACCAGGCGCAGTCCCGCCGCTTCTTCCACGAGATCGCGGTCGGAGGCAATCTCGACGCCATCGACGAGGTGTTCGCGGCCGACTACATCGACCACGACATCGCGAAGACGGAACGAACCGTGGTCGGTTCCGAACAGCTGCGGAACAACGTCGCCGGATGGCGCGCCGCCTTCGACTTCACCCTCGACCTGGACCGGCAGATCTGCGAGGGCGACGACGTCGTGACGCTGTGGACCTGGACCGGTACCCACAAGGGCGAATTCAGGGGCATCGCCCCCACGGGCAGGCAGTGCGTCATGACCGGCACCACGATCTTCCGGTTCAAGGACGGCAGGATCCAGGAAGGCTGGTGGCACGAGGACCTCATGGGCCTGATGCGCGAGCTCGGCGCCCTCGACAGGGGCACGACACCCGCCTGAACGCCCGAAGGCCCCCTGTCCCACCGCTCGGCGGTGGGACAGGGGGCCTTCTGCGGCTGAGGCTGCGCGTCAGTGCGAGTGACCGTGACCGCCGTGGGCGGCCTCGGCCTCCTCCTCGGCCGGCTTCTCGACGACCAGGGTCTCGGTCGTGAGCAGCAGCGACGCGATGGACGCGGCGTTCTCCAGCGCGGAGCGGGTGACCTTGACCGGGTCGATGACGCCGGCCTTCACCAGGTCGCCGTACTCGCCGGTCGCGGCGTTGAAGCCCTGGCCCTTGTCGAGCTCGGAGACCTTCGAGGTGATGACGTAGCCCTCGAGGCCGGCGTTCTCGGCGATCCAGCGCAGCGGCTCGACCGCGGCGCGGCGCACGACCGCGACACCGGTGGCCTCGTCGCCGGTCTTGCCGAGGTTGCCCTCCAGGACCTTGACGGCGTGGACCAGAGCGGAGCCACCACCGGAGACGATGCCCTCCTCGACCGCGGCGCGGGTCGCGGAGATGGCGTCCTCCAGACGGTGCTTCTTCTCCTTGAGCTCCACCTCGGTGGCGGCGCCGACACGGATCACGCACACGCCGCCGGCCAGCTTCGCGAGGCGCTCCTGGAGCTTCTCGCGGTCCCAGTCGGAGTCCGTGGCGTCGATCTCGGCCTTGATCTGGTTGACCCGGCCCTTGACGTCGCCGGGCTCGCCGCCGCCGTCCACGATCGTCGTGTCGTCCTTGGAGACGGTGACGCGGCGGGCGGTGCCCAGCACGTCCAGACCGGCCTGGTCGAGCTTGAGGCCGACCTCCTCGGCGATGACGGTCGCACCGGTGAGGGTGGCGATGTCGCCGAGCATGGCCTTGCGGCGGTCACCGAAGCCCGGGGCCTTCACCGCGACGGCGTTGAAGGTGCCACGGATCTTGTTGACGACGAGGGTCGACAGCGCCTCGCCCTCGACGTCCTCGGCGATGATCAGCAGCGGCTTGGAGCCACCGGCCTGGATGACCTTCTCCAGCAGCGGGAGCAGCTCCTGGATCGAGCCGATCTTGCCCTGGTGGATCAGGATGTACGGGTCGTCGAGGACGGCCTCCATACGCTCCTGGTCGGTCACCATGTACGGGGACAGGTAGCCCTTGTCGAAGGCCATGCCCTCGGTGAAGTCGAGGTCCAGACCGAAGGTGTTGGACTCCTCGACGGTGATGACACCGTCCTTGCCGACCTTGTCCATCGCGTCCGCGATGAGCTCGCCGACCTGCGGGTCCTGCGCGGAGAGCGCGGCCACGGCGGCGATGTCGGTCTTGTCGTCGATCGGGCGGGCGGTCGCGAGGAGTTCCTCGGACACGGCCTTGACCGCGGCGTCGATGCCCTTCTTCAGGGCGGCCGGGGAGGCACCGGCGGCGACGTTGCGCAGACCCTCGCGGACGAGCGCCTGGGCCAGCACGGTGGCGGTGGTCGTACCGTCACCCGCGACGTCGTTGGTCTTGGTCGCCACCTCCTTCACCAGCTGGGCACCGAGGTTCTCGTACGGGTCGTCGAGCTCGACCTCGCGCGCGATGGTGACACCGTCGTTGGTGATGGTGGGAGCGCCGAACTTCTTGTCGATGACGACGTTGCGGCCCTTGGGGCCGATCGTCACCTTGACCGTGTCGGCAAGCTTGTTGACGCCGCGCTCAAGGGCGCGACGGGCGTCCTCGTCGAACTTCAGGATCTTCGCCATGGGAGCTGAGCTTTCCTCTCGAACGAACTGCGCCCCCGACCACCCGGCTGGTTATTCGCGGGGGCCAGGGGCGCAGAACAGAAGCAAACGTGGGTGAATTACTTCTCGACGATCGCGAGCACGTCGCGAGCCGAGAGGACGAGGTACTCCTCGCCGTTGTACTTCACCTCGGTGCCGCCGTACTTGCTGTACAGCACGACGTCGCCGGTGTTGACGTCGAGCGGAAGGCGCTCGCCGTTCTCGAAGCGGCCCGGGCCCACGGCCAGGACGACGCCCTCCTGGGGCTTCTCCTTGGCGGTGTCCGGAATGACCAGGCCGGAGGCCGTGGTCTGCTCGGCGTCGAGCGGCTGGACCACAATGCGGTCCTCGAGCGGCTTGATCGCAACCTTGGAGCTGGCGGTCGACACGATCCGGTCTCCCCCTTCGGAGATCTCACGGGGTAACAGTCTTTGGGTGGCGACCAGGTCGATCCGTCGTCGCGGGTGCCGGACCTGCCAGTCGCGCAGTACTGCTGGCACTCTCCAGTGGTGAGTGCCAGCACCGAGACTATGACCGGGATTAGCACTCGGTCAAGCGGAGTGCCAATTCAGGCGATCGTGGCGTCGCCTTCGCGCCGCTCCCCCGGTGCGAAACGCGACGACCGGGGCACGGTCCGGACAACAGTCCGGACAACATGGGGACAACGCACGGACGGACCGGACCGTTCCGTACGACCGTGTGGACATGACCCGACCTCGGTACGAGCAGCCGCACCCCGCGCCCCGGCGGTCCCCGCCCGCATCGCGTGCCGCGAACGGCTGCCTCGATGTGGTGCTCGGGCTGCTGCTGGTTCTCCTGGAGGGGCTGATCTGCGCGGTCACCGCCTTCCGGCTGGCCTTTTCGCGGTGGGCCCCCGACGGGCCGGAGACGACGGGCCCGCCGCCGATGGACTGGACACCCGTCCTCGTCTTCGGCGGGATCGCCGCGGTGATCTGTCTGTTCGCCGTCGTGCTGATCCGCGGCAACTGGCCCTGGGCGGGCGCGATCCAGTTGCTGGCAGCACTGGCGCTGTGCGTGGTGACGGTGCGGATCGGCCACGAGGACTACCGCCGCTCGCACCCGGCGCCCGCGCCCGCTCCCTCGTACGATCCCGGCCGGACCGGCCACCAGTGCCTCAGCGGCGGCGACAACCGGGAGTGCCTGGACTCCGGCGGCTGACGGCAGGAGATCACCACTGTCGACCCCGGCTCGCCGTGATCACCGTGCGCCGGCGCCGACGGGCCCGCCGCGGGCGTCCGCGGCGGGTGGTGCACCTTCTGCGCGGCCTTGCGGCCCAGCCGTTCGATCGGGTCCACCGACTGTGCGCAGCCGGTGGCGGTGAGGAGCGCACCGGCCGCCAGCAGTCCGGCCAGCAGCCGGTACGCCTTTCTCATACGTAGTCCTCCAGCCGGGCCACGGCGTACCCCCTGTCCGTGACGGTCCTCATGACCGCCCGGACCAGGTCGGCCATGCTGCCGCCCCATTCACCGCGCCCCCGGAAGTGCGTGAGGATGATGTCGCCCGGGTGCAGGTCCTCGTCCTCCTCGCGCCACTCCATGCGGTCCGGGAACGCCTCGGCGTTCCAGAGGGGCACGGCCCTGATCCCGCACGACTTCGCGATGCGGAGGGTGTCCCCGTTGTAGTTGCCGTACGGCGGGCGGAAGAGGATGGGCCGCTTCCCGAACCGCTTCTCGATGATGTCCTGCTCGTCGCAGATCTCGCGTTCCTGCTCGGCGTACGAAAGTCCGGGCAGATAGGGGTGGCCGAGCGTGTGGTTGTTGAGGGTGACGCCCAGCCGCTGCGCCTCGCCGAAGTACCCGTAGTTGTCGCTCACCTCGTAGTCGGTGAGGAACGCGCTGTACGGGATGTCCAGCTCGTCCATCATCTGCAACAGCTCGGGGTCCTTCTCGGAGCCGTCGTCCATCGTCAGGAAGACGACGCGGTCCTTGGTCGGGACGGTGGTGAAGACCGGTGGCAGCGAGTCGTCGCCGCCCTCCACCTCGAAGCCCCTGCGAGTGGTGATCCGCGGCTTCACGGCGGGCGGCGGCGGCGCGATCAGCGGCGTCTTGTCCAGCCCCCACTTCTTGGCGAGCGCCGCCCGCACGGCCGGGCTGAGCTCCGCGTTCTCATGGGCTCCGGCGGGTACGCGCACCTCGCCGGCGCGCCGTCCGGGGCCGCCCGGCTGACCGGCGGCGGGGTTCGAGCCAGGGTTCGCGCCCGCCTCCGCGCCCGGGTTCCCGGCGACGGGCAGGTCCCGGTGCTCGGTGTCGCCGCTCTGCCCGTCGGACCCGGAGGCGCAGCCGGAGCCGACCGCGGCGACCAGGAGTGCGGCCAGGACGGCGCAGGCGGGGCGGTGCCCGCCTGCGCCCCGCCCCCGTTCGGAATGAGGCGTGCCTGATTCACGCCATTTCGTGGTCATATTTTCCTTTTGTCGTACAAGCTGCATGGCGCCGCATACTGCCAGCACTCGATCGGCCTCCCGGCCCGACACCGCCGCCGGGCGGGCCGGTCTACCCGGCTGGCTCACAATGGGGCGGGTGAACGCTCTCGCCCCGAACGGCCCGTCCGCCGCCGACGACCGGTCCGACACCCCCGACCCGCTCGCCGCCTTCAGGGCCCTGCGCACCCCCGAGGGCGCCGCGCTGCTGGACGAGCTGCGGTCGTACGACCCCGCCCAGGAACTCGCCACCGCCACCCGGCTGCGCCGCGCCCACCCGGCCTCGCTGGTCTCGGCCGCTCTGGGGCAGGCGCGGCTGCGGCAGCGGGCGGTGGCGAAGTTCGGCGCCGAGGACGCGTACCGGATGTTCTTCACGCCGAACGGCGTCGAGCAGGCGACCCGTACGTCGGTGGCCACCCATCGCGCGCGGCGGTTCGCTGAGGCGGGCGGGGTGCGCGGCGTCGCGGACCTCTGCTGCGGGATCGGCGGCGACGCGATCGCGCTCGCGCGGGCGGGCATCTCCGTGCTCGCCGTGGACCGCGACCCGCTGACCGCCGAGGTGGCCCGAGCCAACGCCGCCGCGCTCGGGCTGGACGAGCTGATCGAGGTGCGGTGCGCCGATGTCGCCGACATCGACACCTCGCCCTACGACGCGGTCTTCGTCGACCCGGCCCGGCGCGGCGGCAGGGGCCGGATCTTCGACCCCGAGGCGTACTCGCCACCGCTCTCCTGGGCGACCGGTGCCGCGCTCGCGGCCCCCCGCGCCGCGCTGAAGATCGCTCCGGGCATCCCGCACGAGGCGATCCCGGCGCAGGCGGAGGCCGAGTGGATCTCGGACTGCGGCGACGTGAAGGAAGCGGTGCTCTGGTTCGGCGAGGGCTTCGCGGCCGGTTCGTACCGCGCCACCGTGCTCCCGGCCGGGGCCACCCTGTGGTCCGGGGCCCCGCTGCCCGCCCCGCCCGTCGGCCCGGTCGGCCGCTATCTGTACGAGCCGGACGGCGCCGTCATCCGCGCCCATCTGGTCGCCGACCTCGTCGCGCGGTGCGACGGCCGGCTGGTCGACGAGACCATCGCGTACATCACGAGCGACCGGCCGTACGAGTCCCCGTACACCTCCGGGTACGAGATCACCGACCAACTGCCGTTCAACATGAAGAAGCTGAAGGCCCTGTTGCGGGAGCGGAAGGTGGGCGTCCTGACCGTCAAGAAGCGCGGCTCGGCGGTCGAACCGGAGGAACTGCGCCGCAGGATGAAGCTCCAGGGGCCGAACTCCGCGACTGTCTTCCTGACTCGGGTGGCCGGAGCCCCGACGATGCTGATCGGCCACCCGCTGACCGGCCCGGCCTGACCGGCCGGGCGGGCGGCCGTCAGGCGAGGTCGGTCAGGTCCTCCGCGTACACCTGCGACAGCGGCTGAGGGCCCACGTACTGCTGGCAGTTGCACTGTCCGGACTCGAAGCGGACCGGCTTCCTGGTCTCGTCCCAGGCGGTCGGCACCTCGACCCGCTCATGACACTTGCCCTGCTTGTCGTGCTTGGCGAGATGGTGTGTGCAGCCGCAGACGGGTTCCGGCGGCCTGTTCGCCGCTTCGAGGGCCAGCCGTTCCTGCTTGGACACCTCAAGCAGTTCCAGCTTGCGGTCGTGCCGGTTGCGCAGTGCCGTACGGACGTTGTCGACGGCCCATCCGAAGCCGCCCGTCCAGAAGATGATGAGCACCCACCAGTACCACTCCATGTCGTCCTCCCCCGGCGTGACCCATGTGTCCCGTCAGGACAGGTCCGCGGTCAGCGGTGGGCGCCGCCCCCGACGGAGACGAGCGGCTCCCGAGCGGGTGCCCCGGCCAGTACGCGCAGCACCCAGCGGCGGTGGGCGAACGCCTTGACGAGGCCGATCAGTCCGACGATCCAGCCGATCAGCCCGAGCCCCATGACCAGGGCGGCCAGGCCGTAGGCGTTTCCGTCCAGCACGCCACTGGCCGGAACGGCGAAGCAGGCGTACAGCCCGGCCGCACAGAGCGCGAAGGACATCAGCAGCCAGGCGAGGGAGGCGCCCGGCATCCGCAGCGCCGCGTCGCGTGCCGGATCGCGGTCCAAGCCGCCCCAGGCGTCGAGCAGTCGGCGGATTCGGCGGTCCCGGCGAAGACCGATGACGACGAGGATGATCGCGGGCACCATGCAGCAGGCGCCCATGGCGGCGAGGATCACACCGATCCCGGCGCTGATGACGTCGTACGACTCCTCGAAGGTGATGAGCGCCGAGCTCACCAGCATCCAGCCGAACGCGCAGAGCGCTCCCCAGAGCCACAGCATTCCCAGCCGCCCCGGCGAGAGATGTGCTTTCACCAACTCGCCGAGCACCGCGGCCCGGTCGGCGAGCAGCGCCTCGCGGTCCGGCCAGGAGCGTATTTCCACGGGCGGTGGTGGTGGCGGCAGTTGTGCGCGGCGAGACATGGGCCAGACCTTACCGACCGCGCGCGCTCACCGGTTCAGGCGCTGCGCAGTGCCTCGATGTCCAGCTTCCGCATACCCATCATCGCCTTCATGGCCCGCTCGGCCTTGGCCGGGTCCGGGTCGGACAGCGCCTCCTCGAACCCGTGCGGCACGAGCTGCCAGGACAGGCCGTACTTGTCCTTGAGCCAGCCGCACTGCCCTTCCTCGCCGTCCGCGGTGAACTCGGCCCACAGGGCGTCCACCTCTTCCTGCGAGGCGCAGTCCACGGAGAGCGAGATCGCCTCGGTGAAGGGGAACTGCGGGCCGCCGTTGAGCGCGACGTACTCCTGGCCGGCCAGCCGGAACTCGACGGTCATGACCGATCCCGCCCGCCCCGGCACGGCCTCGTTGTAGTACGTCGTCCTCAGCACCTCCGAGTCGCCGCCGAAGACGGACACGTAGTAGTTCGCGGCTTCCTCGGCCTGGGTGTCGAACCACAGGAAGGTCTTGATCTTCTGCATGGTCTGCTCCTGTCGGGTGGGGCGGAAGTCGGGCGGGTGGTGCGGAAAGCTGTGCAGGGTGGACCCGCCCGGCGGCCGGAACTCATCGGTCGTCGCGGACCGGACGCCCCGCGCGGTCCAGGAGCATCGCCCGTTTCCGTTCGTTGCGGGTCGGCCCGGCCGCCCGTACGGACTCCGCCCACGCCTCGTCCGTTCCTTCCCCGCCTCTCACCCTTGCGTCGAACGGGACCCGGCCGGATCGACAGCTCCCTGGGAATTCTTCTGAGAATCTTCCGGCCCGGCCACCGGAGCGGTCTCCGGGGCGGCCTCCTGAACGGCCCCCGGAGCGGTCAGCGGGTCGGTCACCGGGGCAGTCGCCTGGTCGGTCGCCGCAGCGGTCCGCCCCCGTGCCGGGAGCAGCACCAGGGCCGTCAGTGCCGCGACCGCGAGCAGCCCGGCGCAGACCCAGAACGCGGCCGAGTACCCGGCCGCCAGGTCGGCCGGACGGCGCCCGTCGCCGGTGACCCGGGCGGCGACGGTGACCAGGACCGCGAGCCCCAGCGAGCCGCCCACCTGGCGGGCGCTGTTCAGCAGCCCGGAGGCCATGCCCGTCTCGTCGGGCGCCACATCGGTCGTGGCGGCCGTGCCGAGCGGTACGAAGCACATCCCGATGCCGACGCTGCAGACCAGGGACGGGCCGAGGATCGAGTACAGGAAACCGCCGTCCGCCCGCGCCGTCGCCGCGAATCCGGCCAGGCCGAGCCCCGCCAGGAAGCCGCCGAGCGCCAGCAGCCGTCCGGTGCCGAGCGCCGCGACCGTACGGGTTGCGACGAGCGAGCCGGCGACGACGCCCGCCGAGAACGGCAGGAAGGCGATACCGGCGGCGGTCGGCCCGTAGTCGAGGACCTGCTGCATGTACAGCGAGACGAAGTAGAAGGCGGCGAACTGCCCCGAGCTCAGCAGCAGGCAGAAGAGATTCGCGGTCAGCACCGGCCGCCCCGTCAGCAGCCCGGGACGGAGCAGCGGGGTACGGGTCCGCAGCTCGACGGCGACAAAGGCGATCAGCAGCAGCACGGCGGCGCCGAGCGTGCCCAGCGTCCGGGCCGACCCCCACGCGTCGGTCGAGGCGCGTACGAGTCCGAGGACCAGCAGCGTCGTCCCCGTGGTGGCCAGCAGCGCTCCCGTCACATCGAGCCGGGCCCCGGTCCGGGCCCGGCCGCCCCGCAGTCCGCTGCGCACGGCCCCCACCAGCGCGAAGCCCACGATCGGCACGTTCACCAGCATCACCGCGCGCCAGCCCAGCGCATCGGTGAGCACCCCGCCCGCGAGCACGCCGACCGCGCCGCCCGCCGCGCCCGCCATGCCCCACAGCCCCAAGGCGCGGGAACGGGCGGGCCCGGCCGGGAAGGCCAGCGCGATCAGCGCGAAGGCGACCGGGGCGAGCGCGGCGGCGCCGATCCCCTGCACCGCCCGCGCGGCGATCAGCCCGCCGGGCGACCGGACGAGCCCGCCGGCCAGGCTGGCCACGCCGAACAGCACCAGGCCCGCCGTCAGGACCTGACGGCTGCCGAGCAGGTCGGCGAGCCGCCCGCCGAGCATCAGCAGCCCGCCGAAGGCCAGCGCATAGGCGTTCACCACCCACAGCAGCCCCTGGGGCGTGAAGCCGAGATCGCTGCGCATGTCCGGCAGCGCGACGTTCACCACAGACATGTCCAACGCCACCATGAACTGCACGATGAGGGCCACCATCAGCAGCCAACGCGTATGCCGTGACTGTTCGTTCACGACTTCCCCTTCCTTCGCGGCCATCCGGTCGAAGAATTACTATACGCGTATAGAAATCAATGACGAGGAGGCCCCGGAAGGACCGGGAGCAGCGGAACGGGAGACAATGCCCGGGTGTCAGGGACAGAGAAGAAGCAGCCACCGGCGGAGAAGGTGCCCATAAAGAAGGCGCCTGCGAAGAAGCAGGCGCCGGCGAAACGATCCGTGGGGCGCCCGCGCAGGCTCGACCCGGACGCGATGGTCGCCACCGCGCGCCGCATCATCGAGGAAGAGGGCGTGGATGCCCTGAGCATGCGGCGGGTGGCGAAGGAGCTCGGCTCCACGCCGATGGCGCTCTACCACTACGTGCAGGACAAGGACGAGCTGCTGATGCTCACCCTGTCGGGCACCGCGGCCGCCTTCCCCCGCCCCGAGCTGCCCGAGGACCCGCGCGAGCGGCTGCTCGCCGTGGCCGTGCACCTGCACGGCATCCTGGCGCGGCTCCCATGGGTGCTGGACATCCTGGCGCTGGGCGAGCTGACCGACCGCAACGCGCTGTGGATGGTCGAGGAGATCATCGACTCGGCGCTTGCCTGCGGCCTCTCCCCCGCCCAGGCGGTACGCGCGTACCGGACGATCTGGAGTTACGTCTACGGCGACCTGATCTTCCGCCGGGCGGCCGAACGCCGCGCGCAGAACCCGTCGGGCAGGCGCTACTTCCCCGAGATGGTGACCGAACAGGACGCGGCGACACTGCCCCGGCTCGCCGCGCTCAGGGACGAGTGGCGCACGTACGCCGCCGACTACGAGGTGGCGGACGAGCTCGACGCGATCATCCGGGGGCTGATCGGCCGGGGGACCGCCACCGACAGGACCTAAGGGCTGTCGAGGGACCCCGTGGCCCCCAGCGACTCGAAGCGCCAGCGATGCACCGGGCGGGCGATCAACTCGGCGGCGGGTTCGGGGAGTTCGGGCAGCTCGTCGCCGTATGCCGCTTCCCACCAGGTGATGACCAGGACCCGGTCCTGCGGGGCGCGCAGCAGCTCGCGGCGGAGCGGCTCGCGGGCCAGCTCGGCCGAGCGGGCCCGCGCCCACTCCAGGAGTTCGGCGCCCCGGCCGCCGGTGGCGCGGGCCTCCCACATGAGGGCAACGGTCATGAGTAGAGGTTGTCCTTGCTGATCTCGTGGACGTGGTCGTGGTCATGCGCATGGGCGCCCGGTACGTGGGTGTCGGTGACCGGCAGCGACGAGTCCGCGGACAGCTCCAGGTCCGAGGCCGGCCGGTTCCGGGCCACCATCTCCGCGCCCAGCGCCGCGACCATCGCGCCGTTGTCCGTGCACAGCCCGGGGCGCGGCACCCGCAGCCGGATGCCGGCCCGCTCGCACCGGTCCTCGGCCAGCGCCCGCAGCCGCGAGTTGGCCGCGACACCGCCGCCGATCATCAGGTGGTCGACGCCCTCGTCCTTGCAGGCCCGGACGGCCTTGCGGGTGAGCACGTCCACCACGGCCTCCTGGAAGGACGCCGCCACGTCCCGTACCGGCACCTCCTCGCCCGCCGCCCGCTTGGCCTCGATCCAGCGGGCCACCGAGGTCTTCAGGCCGGAGAAGGAGAAGTCGTAGGCGGGGTCGCGCGAGCCGGTCAGACCACGCGGGAACGCGATCGCCCTCGGGTCGCCCTCCTTCGCCAGCCGGTCGATGACCGGGCCGCCGGGGAAGCCGAGGTCCAGCACCCGGGCGATCTTGTCGAAGGCCTCGCCCGCCGCGTCGTCGATGGTCGCGCCGAGCGGCCGTACGTCGGCGGTGATGTCCGGCGCGAGCAGCAGCGAGGAGTGGCCGCCGCTGACCAGCAGCGCCATCGTCGGCTCGGGCAGCGGGCCGTGCTCCAGCTGGTCCACGCAGATGTGCGAGGCGAGGTGGTTCACCCCGTAGAGCGGCTTGTTCAGCGCGTACGCGTACGCCTTCGCCGCCGATACGCCGACCAGCAGCGCGCCCGCGAGCCCGGGGCCCGCGGTGACGGAGATGCCGTCGAGGTCGCGGGCGCTGATCCCGGCCTCCTTCAGGGCGCGCTCGATGGTGGGGACCATCGCCTCCAGATGCGCGCGGGAGGCGATCTCCGGGACGACGCCGCCGAAGCGGGCGTGGGTGTCGACGCTGGACGCGACGGCGTCGGCGAGCAGTGTCGTACCCCGGACGATGCCGACGCCGGTCTCGTCGCAGGAGGTCTCGATGCCGAGTACGAGCGGTTCGTCAGCCATCAGTCAGTCTCTGTTTCCTGTACGTGTTCTGGCACGTGTTCTTGTACGTGGAGGCGCATGACGAGTGCGTCGACGTTGCCCGGCTGGTAGTAGGCGCGACGGAAGCCGATCGGCTCGAAGCCGAAGCGTTCGTACAGCTTCTGCGCCCGGGTGTTGTCGACGCGGACTTCGAGGAGCACCTCGGCGCACTCGAAGGCCGTGGCGTGCTTCAGCAGGTCGGTGAGGAGTACGGAGCCGAGGCCGCCGCCCCAGTGGCCGCGGGTGACCCCGATCGTCTGTACGTCGGCGAGGTCGCCGGCCGCGGCGAGCCCCGCGTAGCCGACGATCCGGCCGGTGGCGGGGTCCTCGGCGACGACGTAGCGGCGGGTGGCCCGCGGGCCGCGGGAGTGCGCCAGCTCGGACCAGAACATGCCGGCCGACCAGGCGTCGTCCGGGAACAGCTCGTGTTCGAGCTCCAGCACC
Organism: Streptomyces sp. NPDC006510; assembly: GCF_040611955.1. Classification (NCBI taxonomy): domain Bacteria; kingdom Bacillati; phylum Actinomycetota; class Actinomycetes; order Kitasatosporales; family Streptomycetaceae; genus Streptomyces; species Streptomyces sp. NPDC006510. The sequence goes on from NZ_JBEXPH010000068.1 coordinate 35,639, forward strand.
GGATCGATGTCCCACCAGCGCATCTCGCGCAGAACGGCAGTCGTGGTCGTCACTTCGGGGTGACCACCTTGTAGTTCTTCGGCACCTGGGCGTCGGGCCTGCGGAGGTAGAGCGGCTGCGGCGGCAGCAGCTCCGCGCCCGCGGCGAGCCGCTCGGCGGCGAGGGCGGCCAGCGCACCGGCACCGACGTGCTCGGGCTCCCGGGCGTCCGGGAACGCCTCGGGGTAGAGCACCGCGCCCGCGCCGACGACGGGCAGTCCGGCGAGCTGTTCGGCGATGTCGGCGGGCCGGTCGACGGCGGGCCCGGCGACCCGGGTGCGCGGGTCGTCGTACCTCGCCCAGTAGACCTCCTTGCGGCGGGCGTCCGTGGCGACGGCGAACGGGCCTTCCAGGCCCTTCTGCCCGGCGGCGTACGCGAGTCCGTCCAGGGTGCACAGCCCGTGCACGGGTACGGCGAGGGCGGAACCGAAGGTCGCGGCGGTGACCAGACCGACCCGGAGCCCGGTGTACGGTCCGGGGCCGACGCCGACGACCACGTCCGTCACGGCGTCGAGTTTCACCCCGGCCTCGGCGAGGACCCGGTCGACGGCGGGCAGCAGCAGCTCCCCGTGCCTTCGGGCGTCGACCTGTCCGGACTCGGCGACGACGGAGGTCCCGTCATGGAGGGCGACGGTGACGGCGGGGGTGGCGGTATCCACGGCGAGCAAGAGCACGCAAACAGCCTACGGCTCCGCCGACGGGGGCACGGCGCCCGTACGGCGTCCCGGCACGACCGGCCCCGGCTGCTACCGTCACCGTGCACACGCGGGTACGAAGTAAACGCTAAACGCTTGTACGACATACGGAAGCGAAAGGGGCGCGCACGGTGTCTAGGGGCAGCTCGGGAATCGTGGCCGGGCTCACTGCGGCGGCGCTCGTCGCGGTCGGCGTCCTGGCCTTCCAGGCATCGGCGAACGCCCCCGACAACCTCGCGGCCCCCAAACCGAAGGCGTCCAGCAGCGCCACCGCCACCGAGCACGCCAAGCCGAAGGAGAAGTCGCGCCCGACCGCGCTCCCCGCGGGCTCCGGCACCGGGAAGCGGGTCGTGTACGCCCTGGCCGACCGCCGGGTGTGGCTCGTCGACGCGGCCGGCGAGGTGACCCGGACGTTCGAGGTCATGCCGAGCACGCTGAATCCGCTGCCCGGCAGCTACCAGGTGAACACCCCGCGCTCGGGAGCCCCCACCAAGGGCTCGGACGGCGTGATGATCGAGCACGTGGTGCGGTTCGCGATGGTGGACAACATCGCCGTGGGATTCAGCGCGGCGGTGGACGGCTCGATGCAGAGCCCGGACCCGACGCTGAAGACGGGTGGCGTGCGGATGTCCCGGGCCGACGGGGACGCGATGTGGGACTTCGCGATGGTGGGCACGAAGGTGGTCGTCGTCCCGTAGGACGCCCCCGGCGGCCCGTTCACCCGGACCGCCGTTTCACCCCGACCGTCGTTTCATCCTGCCCGTCGTTCGAGGTCGGACCCGGAACGGGGCGCGGGGGCGGCGGCCTGGGCTTCGTCGCCTTCGTTCTCGCCTTCACCTTCGCTCTCGTCCGCGGACGGGGGCGGCGTGGAGACCGCCGTGGCCGCGGCACAGGCCGCCAGCAGGTCCTTCATCGATGGCGGCGGCGGCACTTCATGTTCGGCGGACGTCGTCATGGATGCCTCCTGAGGCTCCGGTGGAAGGCGTGGTTAGGCAGACCTAACCAGCTCTCGCCATCCATGTGACCACGCCCGCACCGCCCGGCGCAACAATTTACCGACAGCCTGTCGGAACCCGGCCCCGCGCTCAGACCTCGCGCAGTCCCGCCCAGCGCGCGCCGATCCCGACCAGCGTCACCTCGCGCCGTTCGTCGTCCGTGTCGCCGACCGCGCGGTCGATCACCACCCGCAGCCGGTCGTCGGACAGCTCCTCGACCTTGCCGTCGCCCCACTCCACGACCACCACCGACTCCGGCAGCGACACATCGAGGTCCAGGTCCTCCATCTCGTCGAGCCCGCCGCCCAGGCGGTACGCGTCGACGTGGACCAGCGCCGGACCACCGGTCAGCGACGGGTGGACGCGGGCGATCACGAAGGTGGGCGAGGTGACCGCGCCGCGCACGCCGAGGCCCTCGCCGAGGCCCCGGGTCAGCGTCGTCTTCCCGGCGCCGAGCTCGCCGGAGAGCATCACCAGATCGCCGGGCCGCAGGATCCCGGCGATCCGGCGGCCCAGCTCCTGCATCTGTTCGGGGGACTCGACGGCCAGGCTCACGGTGACGGTGACCGGCGCGGCGCCCTCGACGGCCTCAGCCGCCAGGCTGTTGTGCGGTGCTTCCATGTCCGCCAACGTTAGCCGCTGCCGGCACGGCTCCGACGCGTACCAGCAGGTCCGCCAGCCGGTCCGTGACCGTCTCGGGGTGCTCCAGCATCACCAGGTGGCCCCCGTCCGGGACGATGACCAGCTCCGCGTCCGGGAGCTCGTCCGCGATGGTCTCGCTGTGCGAGCTGGGCGTCACCAGGTCCTTGTCGCCCGCCAGGATCAGCACCGGAACGCCCCGGAAGGCGGGCAGTGCGCCGCTCTTGTCGTGTTCGGTGAAGGCCGGATAGAACTCGGCGACCACATCGATCGGGGTGGACTCGATGAGCCGCTCGGCGAACCGCTCGACCGCCGGATCGACGTCCCGCGAACCGAACGAGTACCGCTTGATCAGCCCGGCGAAGAGATCGGCGGTCGCCCGACGGCCCCGTTCCACCAGCTCGGCCTGGGAGCCGAGCGCCCTGAGCACCCCGGGCAGCACCCGCCGCACCGCGTTCACGCCCGCGACCGGCAGCCCGAAGCTGACCTCGCCGAGCTTCCCGCTCGATGTGCCGACGAAGGCGACGGCGGCCACCCGGTCCCGGATCAGCGCGGGGAACTGGTCGGCGAGCGCCATCATCGTCATGCCGCCCATCGAGTGCCCCACGAGCACCAGCCGTCCCTCGGGAGCCGCCGCCTCGATCACGGCCATCAGGTCGCGGCCGAGCTGGTCGATGCCGACGGTGACGCCCTGCGCGTGGGCCCGGCCCCGCTCGGAGCGGCCGTGGCTGCGCTGGTCCCAGTGGACGGTGCGGACCAGACCGCGCAGCGCCGCCCGCTGGAAGTGCCAGGAGTCCTGGTTCAGGCAGTAGCCGTGGCTGAAGACCACGGTGACGGGCGCGGGTGCCTTGCGGCCGAAGAGTCTGCGGCGGCGCGTGCCGGGGCCCGCGGCGTCGCCGCCGCTGCCCGGGTCGGTCCCGGCGCCGCCGTCCGGTTCGACCTCGTCGACCTCGTAGTACAGCTCGGTGCCGTCGTCGGCCGTGGCCCGGCCCGGCAGTCCGCGCAGCGAGCCGTACGGCCCGGTGGCGTCCAGCGCCAGCCTGGCCCGCCTGCGCATGCCCCGGCCGACGGTGAGCCGCTCGACCGCGACACCGGCGGCCGCGCCCGCCGCGATCACGCCTATGGCGGCTCCGGCGATACCTGCCCGGCGCCAGCCGACCGCCGTAGCAGCCGTCGTCACCGCGTCCCCCGCGCTGATCTCGCTCACCGTGCCGCGCTCCTCGTCGGTCGTATCCGTCAGGTCAGGGCCGGTCCGTTCCGGTCGTGATCCGATCGTGCCTGGTCAGCGGCGCACGATCGGTCAGGACTCGGCCGGGGTCGCATGCAGATGCACACGCGGTACGCGGGTGCCGATCCGGGTGACGATCTCGTACGCGATCGTGTCGGCGGCCCGCGCCCAGTCCTCGGCGCTCGGCTCGCCCCGGTCCCCCGGGCCGAAGAGCACCGCCTCGCTGCCCACCTCGATCTCGTCCCCGTCGAGGTCGACGACGAACTGGTCCATGGCCACCCGGCCGGCGATCCGCCGGGTGACGCCGCCGACCAGGACGGGCGCCCGGCCGGAGGCGTGGCGCGGGATCCCGTCCGCGTAGCCGACCGGCACCAGGCCCAGGGTGGTCTCGGCGGAGGTCGTGTAGTGGTGGCCGTAGCTGATCCCGTGACCGGCCGGCACCTGCTTGACCAGGGCGACCGAGGCGATGAGCGTCATCACCGGGCGCAGCCCGAAGTCGGCCGGGGTGCCCAGCTCGGGGCTGGGCGAGATGCCGTACATCGCGATCCCGGTCCGTACCAGGTCGAAGTGGGCCTCGGGGATCGTCAGCGTCGCCGGGGAGTTGGCCATGTGGCGCACCTCGGGTTCGACGCCCGCCTTCTCCGCGTACGCCACCAGGTCCCGGAACACGGCCAGCTGGGCGGCGATGGAGGGGTGGCCGGGTTCGTCGGCGCAGGCGAAGTGGGACCACAGGCCGGTGATCCTGACGGTGCCCGTGTCCTCGGCGGCCCGGGCGGCGGCGACCAGCTCCGGCCAGTCGGCGGGCTGGCAGCCGTTGCGCCCGAGGCCGGTGTCGGCCTTGAGCTGGATCCGGGCCGGAACGCCCGCCTCCGTGGCCGCGGTAACGACCTCGCGCAGGGCCCACATCCCGCTCACCGACACATCGATGTCGGCCTCGATCGCCTCGCGCCAGGGGCCGCCCGGGGTCCACAGCCAGCACATCACCCGGCCGCCGAGCCCGGCGGCCCGCAGGGCGAGCGCCTCCTGCGGCGTCGCGGTGCCCAGCCAGGTCGCCCCGGCCTCCAGTGCGGCGCGGGCGCAGGGCACCGCCCCGTGCCCGTACGCGTCGGATTTGACGACGGCCATGAGTTGCGCGCCCGCCGCCCGCGCGCGCAGCACACGCACATTGGCGCGCAATGCGGCGAGGTCGATCTCGGCACGGGCTCTCAAGGACGCTGTCTCGTTCATCGCGCCCAGTCTCTCAGAGGCGCGGGACGGGGCCCTCGGGCGGCGGGGCGGAAGGGGCCCGGCCCAGTCGGCGTCCGCCCGGTGACGGGTGTGCACCTCAGTGATGACGCAGCTCGTGTTCCAGATGGTCGACGATGACCGGGACATGGCTGTGGGGTACGTCCTTGACCGCCGTGACCAGGGTCACCGGACCGCCCGCCCGGACGAGTTCGACCAGTTCCCGGACGGCCGCGGTGTGGACGGGGTCGGTCAGTTCGGTGCGGTAGCGGTCGACGAACTCGTCGTAGCGGGTGGCGGTGCGGTCCTCGTGGTACCAGTCGCGGAGCTCGTTCGACGGGGTGATGTCCTTGAGCCACTTGTCGATCGCGGCCCGTTCCTTGGACTCGCCGCGCGGCCAGAGCCGGTCGACGAGGACGCGGGTGCCGTCGTCGTCCTCCTTGGGCTCGTACACCCGGCGCACCCGCACATCGCTGCTGCTGCCCACGATTCCGCCCTCCTGTCGGCCGCGGTCGGTCCCTGCCTGCGCCCAGGATCACTCAGGCCCGGACGTCCCGCCACGCCTCCGGGATCGCCTCCGCGACGTCCTGTGCGGCGACGGGCGAGCCGTCGGAGGCGTGGCGGGCGGCGAGTCCGTGCAGATGGGCACCGGCCGACGCGGCGTCACGCGGGGCGAGGCCCGCGGCGAGCAGCGAGCCGGTCAGTCCGGAGAGGACATCGCCGCTGCCGGCCGTGGCCAGCCAGGAGGTGCCGGTCGGATTGACCCGTACGGGGGTGCTCCGGTCCTCGGTGGCGACCAGGGTCGTCGACCCCTTGAGCAGGACCGTGGCGCGGAAACGGGCGGCCAGTTCCCGTACGGCGGCGAGCCGCCCCGCCTCGACCTCCTCGCGCGGGACGCCGAGCAGCGCGGCGGCCTCACCGGCGTGCGGGGTGAGGACGGTCGGCGCGGTGCGCGCGCGTACGGCGGTGGCGTCGAGCAGCCGCAGCCCGTCCGCGTCGACGAGCACCGCGACATCCGCCGCCAGCACGTCCCGGACCGCCTCGGCGGCCTCCGTGCCGTCACCGAGTCCGGGCCCGACGACCCAGGCCTGCACCCGCCCCGCCTTCGACGGCGGCCCCGCGTGGACCAGCGTCTCGGGATGACGGGCGATCACCGCGTCCGCGCCCGGACCGACGTACCGCACGGCCCCCGCGCCGCCCCGCAGCGCCCCGGAGACGGCCAGGACCGCCGCCCCCGGGTACCGCGCGGAACCGGCGACGATGCCGACGACACCGCGCCGGTACTTGTCGCTCTCGTCGCCGGGGACGGGCAGCAGCGCGGCGACGTCCGCGTACTGGAGCACTTCCAGGTCGGGCACGCCGGGCAGTTCGGGCCCGAGCCCGATGTCGACGAGGTGCAGCGCGCCGGCCCGTCCGGCGGCCGGGTCGATGAGCAGGCCCGGCTTGTACGTGCCGAAGGTGACGGTCGCGTCGGCGCGCACCGCGTCGCCGAGCACCTCGCCGGTGTCGGCCTCGACCCCGCTGGGCAGGTCGACGGCGACGAGGGGCGCACCGGTCGCCGCGAAGGCCCGCACCAGCTCGGCGGCGCCCGGACGCAGCCCGCCCCGGCCGCCGATGCCGGTGATCCCGTCCACCACGAGGTCGATGTGGC
>NZ_JBEXPH010000069.1:0-42009 GCF_040611955.1 Streptomyces sp. NPDC006510
CACCCGGACAGAATGACGCCCACGCGCCGTCCACCACAGCACCCGGACGGCGCGTCACATCACAACAGGGCAAAGGTTGCCTGATGCGGCACTAGTGACCCGTCATGCGGAGCCACTGCATCGTTGTGGCGAGCTCTTCGCCGAAGCCCTCGCAGAGCGCGAGCAACTCGCGACCCGTGGACGAGTCGAGCAGCCCTGCGGAATCGGGGAGAACCCCGAGAGCACCATGGCAGGCGGTCTCGACGGCGATGTGGCGCGACGCGAAATAGCCCTCGCTCGCCCGGTCCGCCAGGTCGGCGAGGTACTGGCGGTGGGCTTCCTCCGCGGGGTGAGAGTAGAAGGAGCCCTCGACGAGACCGTCGAGGTAGTTCGCCAGGCCGGCCGAGGCTTCGACCACTCGCTCGACTTCGTCCACGCCAGGCATGTCCAGCAGTTCGCCGAAGGTCAGCAGGTTACTGATGGTCTCCAACTGGAAGAGCTGGACCGTGTCCGGGTCGACTTCAGACGTGAAGAGCGGGGCCGTGCACAGCTCGGCGATTGCTCGCCGGTATGCGCGCTCCGACTGTTCACCAGGGGGTGATGCTGCCAGTCGGAACAGCGACTCCAGCACGGACTGGTCGACGCCCCACTCTGCATCCAATTCGAACGCGAGTATCGGCGCGCGCCACCGCCACAGGGCCAGGACGGCCGCCTGACGCCGGTGAACGGGCTTCAGGTCCGCCAATCGCTCGATCCGTACCACGTTCTTGAGTCAGCCCTTCTGATCTACCGTCCCCGCCCGCCGCCTTTACCTCGGGACACTGTAGAAGCTGCCGAAGGACCACGTGACCGCCAGGACGGTGCCTGGCACAAGCCAACTGCGGGAATCGGTCATACCGGTTCAGAATGCCCTCTGACAGCAGCGCGCCCCCGCCCGGGCACCGGCCGAGCGGGGGCGCGAGTACGGACGGGATCAGCGCCCAGCGGCGTACGAGACGAAACCCACCCATGCTTCCTCGCCGAAGGCAAGCTGCGGCCCCGGCAAGTTCTTCGAGTCGCGGACGCGCACCGCACAGGACGCAGTCGCCACCTCGACGCAAGAGTCCCCTTCGCTGCTGCTGTAGCTGTAGCTGCTCTTGAACCACTTCAGCTCGGAAGCGGCCCCGGCAGAGGTCTTGCGGATCACGTCTCTCCCAGCAGTTGCTCGATGAAGGCCAGCGACTCCCGTAGCGCGAGAGCCTGGGCCCGGATCATCCCCTAGCGCAGCTCAAGGATCCTGAGCTGCTTCGGATCGGAGACCGGCCGTCCGGCGAAGGCGCCGTCCGACCGCCCCACCGCGGTGCCGTCCTCGAACTTCAATACTTCGACTCCGCCGCCCATTCCTGCGTGATCCTCACGATTGGTCGGCATCACCTGAATCTCGATATTCCTCAACTGCCCGACCTCCAAAGTCGTTCGAGCTGTCGACGCAGCACCATCGTGCCGCCGATGGGACGGCGCAGCGTCACCTCTTCCTGTACGAAGCTGAGCGCAGGGGCGGGTGACCTCTCGAAGACCGCTTGCCTGGCCATACGCGCAGCCAACACTCGCTCCACTTCATCCTGCGAGTACGAGGGCCGCCTCATCTCGAACAGTGCCCGCGCATACTCCGATGTCTGCAGCAGGCCGTGGATGTTGCGGTTGCCGTACAGCCCCATCTCAACAGCACGCTTCTCCATCTTCGTCAGATCCCGGATCTTCTTCGGGTGCCGGACCTCCGCCACGTCCTGTTTCATCGCGGCGATCTTCCCGCGCGCCCCGAGTACTTCGTCCGCCCTGTCCAGGAGCTCCAGCCGGGGGATGCGACGGCCGCCCTCCACCTTGTAGATCTGGTCCTCCCCGTACCCGATCGCGGCCCCGAACTCGCCGGCCCGCAGCCCCGCAGCCTCCCGCCACGCCTTGAGCTGGCGGCCCACCGCCGCGACCACGGCCGCCCCCGACTCGTCGTCCGGGTCGACGTCCCAGCCCGGCTCGTCCGCCCCGCCGTCATCCGTGCCCCACTTCCGATGTGCATGCGGTTCCTGGCCCAACCCCCGGTGTCCCCGGCACGTCACCCCGGACAGCCGGGACAGCACTGGACAAGCACGGGACAATCACCGTACGTAAGGGGCTCGTTGCTGTTCACGGTACGCACACCCCGGCCACGCTGAGCGGCGTGAACCAACACATCACCCGAACCGAACATTCCGCTCCCACCCGGCAGTTCACCGTGCTGCTCTCCCCCACCCGCCGGGGCGCAAAGATCTGGGCCGAACCCAGCCTCGTACCGCGACCGCTCCACCGGGTCGCGGAAACCCACGACCCGGTGAGCCACGTCCCCCGTACCCGGAGACGCCACGCCGTCGTCCGGTGTCATCCACATCAACTTCCGGCATGCCGCAGGCTTCACCGTCATCGGCAACCACCTCGCCCAGCACCGCGGACTCTCCCTCGCCGCGATCGGACTCGCCGCCCACATCCAGTCGCTCCCCGCCGGAGCCAGGATCAGCATCAAGCACCTCGCCGAACACTTCCCCGAGGGCGAAACCCGCATCGCCGCCGCCCTGCACGAACTCGAAGCCCACGGCTACCTCCACCGCAGCCGCGCACGCCTCCCCGACGGCCGCATCATCACCCGCACCGTCTCGTACAACCAGCCCGGCGCGGTCACCCACCCCATCCCGGCACCTCGGCCCCGGACGGCCCCCAGCCAGCCGACCCCGCAGCCCACACCACCGTCACCGTCACGCGTAACCGCTCCCGAACCGCGCCCGGCACCCACACCGCAGCCCGCCCCCGTCCTCGTACCGGCCCCCACGGCGCGCACGACGCCGCCACCGCCGCTCCCCCAACCACAGGAACTCACACCGGAGCTCCGGCGCATGGCCACCGCACTCCTCGCCGACCTACGCCGCCACGCACCTCAACTCGTCCTCTCCGAGAACGACATCCACACCCTCACCCCCGGCATCGCCACCTGGCTCGAACGCGACGCCCACCCCGACACCATCCGCCACACCCTCACCACCGACCTCCCGCGCCCCCTGAAACACCCCGCCAAGCTCCTGCGCCACCGCATCGCGACACTCCTGCCACCACCGCTGCCAGGAGCCCAGGACATCGCACTCGCACGCCCCGGCGTCATCGTCATCCCGCTCCAGAACTGCGACGACTGCGACCGCGCCTTCCGCTCCCGCCACCCCGGCCACTGCCGCGACTGCCGGACAGACCTCCACACAGCCGCCTGACAACCACCAGCCGCTCCACCCGCAACTTCCGGACCCGCCCCCGAGAACATCGCCGCAGCCATCGTCAAACGCACCGCACAGGGCCTGGGTAACCGTCCGGCCACACAACAGCGGAAAATCCTGATGGTCATCTCCCGGACTCCTCAAGGAATGAGCCGTTCCGTGATCACAATCAGACGATGAGCGGCCACTACAGGCACTGACTCTCAGGTGGCAGGTATGAAGGAAGCTGACCAGTCACGTCCGGATCAGGGGGACTTCTGTGCGAACCGCCCACAAGAGATGGATAGTCGTCGCAATCACCATCGCGGCTGCGAGTGGAACATTAGGAACAGCCTCGCCCTCACCCCAGGACAGTTCTCAGAAAACCCGGCTATCCACGAGTGAGGTTGACGAGCTGTCGCAGCTTGCAGGGGAATATCTGCAAGCGCGCGCAGGCATGGTCACCACCACTCCACCCCCGGCAAGAATCTCGGGAATCTCAGCCACCCCGGCCATGGCGAATCGCACCTCGGATGAATTCGCCCAGCTCGCAGCAAAGGGAAAGCGGTACGAGCAGGTGGACGGCGGCTACACAAAGGCCGTCGTAGACGTCACCGTCACGGACTCGTCGCTGGCGGGAACCACCGCCACCATCCAACTCACCGAAGACACCCGGCTCTACATGCCGTTCACGGCCGCAGAAGTCGCCGAAGGGGCGCCCGAGTACGAAGAGTTCTCTCTTCCGCACACGGTGACGTTCACCCGATCCGCCGACGGTACGTGGCTGCTCGCCTCGGACAAGGCCGACACAGGGTCAGGCCCCGCCCCCAGTACGCAGTTGACCGAACCCGATGCGGCAGAAGACACCGATGGCGGCACACCGGACAAGGACGAAGGCGTAACTGTTTGGGACCGCTCGTGAGCTGTAGTGATGCGGTCCGGAGGGTCACCGATATCCGGTAGATTGATCTCGTGTCCTCCGTCCAGCCGCCGCCCTCGTAGGAGGAGTTGGCGACGCTGGTCGTCGAGCTCAAGCTGCTGGTGACCGCGCAGGCTGCGACGATCGCGGAGCAGGCGGAACGCATCGCGGAGTTGGAGCGGCAGGTGGCCGCCGATTCGCACAACTCGTCCAAGCCGCCGTCCAGTGACGGGGCTGCGGAAGAAGCCCGCGCCGAAGTCGCTGCGGCAGCACACGGGGCGCAAGCCGGGCCAGGCCAAGGGCGATTCGGGCGGACGGCTGGAGCAGGTCACCGACCCGGACGTGTTAGTCGATCACCATCCCGAGGTGTGCGGTGGGTGCGGGGAGGGCCTGACCAGCGCGAAGAGTACGGGCTATCGGGCCCGGCAGGTCTTCGACCTGCCCGAGACCGCCCCGCGGGTGACCGAGCACCGGCTGCACCGGGCGGTGTGCGGCTGCGGGCGGACCACCACCGCCGAGGCGCCCGGCGAGGTACCGGCGGCCACCGTGTACGGGCCGGGGGTCCGGGCGGCGATCTGCTGCCTGTCGGCCTACCAGCACCTGCCGGCCCAGCGCCCGGCCGAGGCGATGGGCACCCTGTTTCGCCCTGCCCGTCTCCACCGGCACCGTCCTGTCCGTGCTGGCCCGCGCCCACGCGGGGCTTGCCGACTTCGAGCAGCAGGTCAAGGACCATCTGGCCGCCGCCCCGGTGGCGCACGCCGACGAGAGCGGGGTACGGGTGGCGGGCCGGCTGCACTGGCTGCACGTGATGTGCACCCACCTGGTCACCTTCTACGACGTCCACGCCCAGCGCGGACGGGACGCGATGAACGACCTGGGCATCCTGCCCGCCTTCACCGGCACCCTGGTCACCGACGCCCTGGCCTCCTACATCGTCTACGGCAACGCCAAGGCCCTGTGCGGTGCCCACGTCCTGCGCGAACTCATCGCGGTCACCGAGGACACCCGCCGCGACCAGACATGGGCGAAGGCCGTGACCGACGTGCTCATCGAGGCGAAGGACGCAGTCGCCGACGCCCTGGCTGCCGGACAGAGCGCGCTTGCCCCGGACACCCTCACCGCCTTCCAAGACCACTACCGGCAGGCGGCGTTGTGTGGCATCGCCGCCAACCCCTACTCCGGCACGGGGCCACGGTCCAAGGCCAGAGCACTGGCCGAGCGGCTCAGGGACCGAACTGATGAGTACCAGCGGTACATGACCGACTTCACGGTCCCGTTCGACAACAACGCTGCGGAGCGCGACCTCAGAATGGTCAAGGTGCAACAGAAGATCTCCGGATCCTGGCGGACCCTGACCGGTGCGAGGCGCTTCGCCCGTATCCGCTCCTACATCTCCACCGTGCGCAAACACGGCATCAACCCCCTGACCGCCCTACGCGACCTCTTCGCCGGACGGCCATGGATGCTGCCCGCAACCAGCTGGAACTCCTAAACAGTCACGTCTTCGGCGTCCGCCACATCTGGTCCCGCACCCGCACCATGGAGGAGCTGTACTTCATCGGCGGCTGACTCGTTCGGCGACGACCGATGAGTTTCTCCACTGTCCGCGGTCAATCATTCAGTATGAGTTGGTGCACCGCAGGCGCGAAGCCGGCCGAAGCGGGCACCGGCCGAACTCTCTGCGAATCACGACATGACATTGGGAGACCTCAGATGCGCACCCTGATCAGCACCGCCTTCATCTCGCTCGACGGAGTGGTGGAGGCCCCGGGCGGGGAGTTCGGCTACCGGAATGCGGGGTGGACCTTCAAGGACATCGAGTTCGTCCCGGAGGCCTTCGAGATCAAGGGCCGCGAGCAGCAGGAAGCCACCGCGATGATGATGGGCCGGGTCAGCTACCAGGCGTTCAGCCCGGTCTGGCCGGACATGGCGGACTTCGCCGATTACAAGGTGATGCCGAAGTACGTCGTCTCCACCACCCTCACAGAGGACGACCTGGTCCAGAACTGGGGCGAGACCACGATCCTGCGCTCGCTCGACGAGATCGCCGCCCTGAAGGAGACCGACGGCGGCCCGATCATCATCCACGGCAGCGCCACCCTCAACCACAGCCTCTCGGACGCCGGCCTGATCGACCGCTACCACCTCCTGGTCTTCCCCCTGCTCCTCGGCGCGGGCAAGCGCCTGTTCAGCGACACGGACAAGGACACCCAGAAGCTGAAGCTCGTCGAGCACGAGGCGTACTCCAACGGCCTGCAGAAGAACGTCCTCGACGTCGTCCGCTGAAGCCTGGAGGACTCCGACCGTTGGATACGGATGCTGTGTGGTGTCATGGCTCCGTGAACCGCGCCGTGGAGGAGACCAACCGCCGGATGCTCCGGGCGCGGGACGCGATGGACCGCGCCTATGCGCAGCCGCTGGACGTCCCGGCCCTGGCCCGGATCGCGCACGTGTCGCAGGCCCACTTCACCCGTACGTTCCGGGCCACGTTCGGCGAGACACCCCACCGCTACCTGCAGCGCCGCCGCGTCGAGCGTGCGATGTTCCTGCTGCGGGAGACCGACCGCAGCGTGACCGACATCTGCTACGAGGTCGGCTTCGGCAGCCCGGGGACGTTCAGCCGTACGTTCCACGACATCGTCGGCCGCTCGCCCAGGGCGTACCGCAAGGAAGCGACGGCCACGGGCGTCCCGACGTGTTTCACCATGACGTGGATGCGCCCGAGCAGCTGAGCAGTTTTGGATAAGTTCTTTTCGAGCATGCCCCGTAGCGTGATGCACATGTTCAACGCCATCACGCACTCACAGATATACGTCCTCGACCAGGACGAGGCCCTCGATTTCTACGTCGGCAAGCTCGGCCTGGAGGTCAACGCCGATGTGGACATGGGCTTCATGCGCTGGCTGACCGTCAGCGTCCCCGGCCACCCCGAGCGCGAGATCATGCTGGAGAAGCCGGGCGCCCCGGCCATGTCCGAGGAAACAGCGCAGCAGGTACGGGAGTTGGTGACCAAGGGCGCGATGGGCGGCTGGCTCATCCTCACCACGGACGACTGCCGCAAGACGTACGAGACGCTGCTGGCCCGGGGCGTCGAGTTCACCGAGGAACCCACCGACCGCCCGTACGGAACCGACTGCGGCCTGCGCGACCCCTTCGGCAACCGCATCCGCTTCACCCAGCCGAAGACCTGAGCACACTCCCGATCGCACAGCGGGGGCCGGAGCGAGTTCGCACCGGCCCCGCTCGCGCGTCTCGCAGAGCATGGCTGTCCGGCGCACCCACACCTGCCGCGACCATCCGCAGATGCGCTCCGACCCGGCGCTCGGGATGGCTGCACAAGCGGTTCCCGGCCCGTCCGCGCAGCAGAAAGCATTTTCGCCAAGACCAAGGCATCAGCCATGGTTTGCCCAGAACACGACACCCGTGATCAAGAGAATTCCGCAGCCGAAGACCGCACCGATCCCAGGATTTCTGCGCTGCGCGATGGCCCGGCCGAGCATCCCCAGAACCGGAATCCAGCCAGCCGCATATACGAGCCAGGCGATCTTCTGCATCGATGGACCGGAATCCACCTTGAACAGCACCCACGCCACGAACACAAAAAGCGCTGGCATGGCCCACAGGTTGCGCTCGATCACTTCCTGGCGTTCCGACAACGAAATCCTCCTGGATCGATGAGATCGTGCCCCCTCCCTTCTGGAAGGGGACACGGCCTCCCTGCGGCTTTACTAGAAGTTGCTGATCAAGTACGAGACAACCTCGTCGATCACGTAAGCGGGCGCGGCCTTGCTCGCAGCCTGGCATGTCCGACACTTATCGCGCCGCCGGCACCTACTGACCAGCAAACAAGGGAGGATGTCTAAATCATTGGCCAAATTTTGCCCACCCTGAAATCCCTTCACTGCTTTGCAGCAAATAGATCGGCGGTGCTCCACCTGCCGTAGCGAGGGCGGCAGCTGGACCCCCCCCCCCCCGGTCAGAGGCTGCTCGCCTTCGCCCGGGTGCTCCGACGGCGGAGCCAGTCACGCAGAAGCTCCGCAGCCGCACACGGTCGGCGAGGGCGACACCGGTGAGCCCCTGCCGCTGGCCCGACGGGCGGCCTCCCGCCCGCTCCCCCGACCGCCCCGTAGCCGTCAGCGCGGCAGCACCACCCAGGACTTGATGCCTGCGTGCGGCGAAGATGCCTCGCTGACGCCCCACTCCCCACCCCAGTCGTCCACAACAGCCGCGAGCAGCCAGAGCGCCCGCCGACGCCGCGTTTCGCAGAGCGTGGCCAGGTCGGGTTCGGCGTGATGCGGGTGCTGGTCCCAGACGAGGAGACGGACCGCGTCGTCCCGCTGGCGCAGGGATACATAGAGCTCCTTCCCCGGGCTCATTCTGGCGGTGACCGCGACCAGCTCGTCCACAGCATGCGTGGCCGGCCAGACGTACGGAGCGAGCCCGTGCGCCTCCAGCGCGGCGACGACCACCGTACGGGCGATGAACGCGCTGCGGATGTCACCGGGAAGCGTGAAACTGAGGGCGAGCCCGCGCCCCGAGTGCCCCTTGGGGCGCAGGTAGGGCCGGGGGTACGACTGCGGGTTCGTTTGCGGGGTGGGGTATGGGTACGGGACCGGCATACGCGCCTCGGCGGCGGCCGGACAGAGTGCGGCGCGTGGAGATGAAGGCATGACTGACTCCCCTGATACGGGTGGCGAGTTGGCGGCGTCTCTCTTTCGCGTGGGCGCGCACGGGTGGCTCACGTTGTTGTGCTCCGGACGAGCAGTGGCCTGTCTCCCTGACGCGGGACCGCCCCTCCCAGGGCAGGAGGTTGCGGGCAGGACCGCGTGATGCACTTCCGGCTCGTCGGCATTGCGTGAGCGGTGCAGCACCTAACGTAGCGCTGTGGGGGTAAAATTACCCCTCGCGTCTGGAGAATGAACCCTTTCGTGGCAGCCAGGGGCGCGCACGCGGCAGACTGCCGGTGACCGCATGCGGAAAGGAACGGCATGGCAGCAAGGACGTCTCCTACCGAACGTCAGAAGCGGCTCGGCGCCGAGCTGCGGAGGATGCGCACATCGGCCGATGTCTCCGCCGAGTTCGCGGCCGGACTGCTCGGCGTGGACCGGGGCAAGATCTCGAACATCGAGGCCGGCACACGACCCATCAGCTCGGACCGCCTGCGCACGCTGGCGTGCAACTGCTCCTGCACCGACGAGAAATACGTTGACGCGCTGGTCGACATGGCCCAGCACAGCGGACGCGGATGGTGGGAGAGATACAGGGGACTACTGCCCCAAGGTCTGCTAGACATCGCCGAGTTGGAGATTCACGCAGCACGCATGCGCGCTGCGTACTCCATGCATATTCCCGGCCTGCTCCAGACCTCGGACCACGCTCTGGCTCTCTTCCGAGTGGTTATCCCCCAGCTACCGGAGCGGGAGATCGCGCTGCGACTGGCGCATCGCGTGGAGCGCCAAGAGGTTCTGGACGGGGGCACACCGACGCCGTACACAGGAATCGTGCACGAGGCAGCACTCCGCATGCAGTTCGGCGGCCGCACTGTGGCACGCGCTCAACTCGATCACCTGCTGAAGAAGTCCGAGCAGACGAACATCGCGCTGCTGGTCATCCCCTTCGAAGCAGGAGCCTTCCCCGGTGCCGGGCAGACCGTTCTCTACGCGGAGGGGCCGGTGCCTCAGCTCGACACCGTGCAGATCGACAACTCCCACGGACCTTTGTTCGTCCACTCGGAAGCCCAGCTGAGCAAATACCGGGCTCACCTGGACTGGATGGAAGAGATCGCACTACCGCCGGACAAGTCGCGGGACTTCATCCACACCATCGCACGCCAACTCTGAGGAGATGACAGATGCCGGACGTCAAATGGGAAGACGCGTTCTGCGGCGAAGGGAACTCCTGCTATCGGATAGGAACCGATGAACAAGGCAGCAGCTACATCGCTGTCAGCGGTGCAGAGGAACACTTCCTCACTGACAGCCGCGAAGCACTTCAGCAGCTGATCCGCGACATCAAGGCCGGCAAGGCCGACCACCTGCTGTAAACGCGCAAAGGGCCCGGCACCGCGATGCGCTCGCAGTGCCGGGCCCTTGCTGTGGCGCGGGTCCTCAGGAAGACGTACCGCGCGGGAAGGAGACCTCCACGCGTCGGTTCTTCTTCCGGCCTTCTTCCGTGCTGTTGTCGGCGATCGGGTACTGCTCGCCGTAGCCACGGATCTCGAAGCTGATGCCCGACCCCAGGTCCTTGGCCAGCACCGCGTGCACGGCGTTGGCGCGCTGCTTGGACAGCACGTCACCGTGGGCCGACGAGCCGAGGTTGTCGGTGAAGCCGAAGACGCGCACCTTGGTGGCGTTCTGCTTCTTGACCTCGGCCGCGATGGCCGCGATGCGGGAGTTGGCCGCGGGGCTGAGCTTGGCGCTGTCCTTGCCGAAGAGGACTTCGGCCTGGAGCGCGAACTTGACGTTCGCGTTGCTGTCCTCGCGACGCTCCTCGCCGCCCATGTCCTCGACGACCTGGATGATGTCGAGAACCCTGGCGGGGGCGAGCGTGGCACCGTCGACCATTTTGAGGTCGGGGTCCTGACCGTCCACCTCGACCGGAGGCTTCGAGGACGCCTCGGTTCCAGGCGGAACGCTCGGTCCGTCGTCCGCCAGGGCGGTCGAGGCACCGATGACGGATGTGCCGGCCATAAGCGCAACCGTCGCGATGGCCATGCCTGCGAGCTGGATCGGCCGACGCCTCGTGCGGATGTGTGTCATGGCGTCCGTCACCCAGAGATCTTCAGCGACGTGGTGGCAAACGTCGGCAGGTTGAAGTCGACTTCGGTTGTGGTGCTGGGCGGTGCCGGGAACTGCATGAAGACCGGGACCGACTTTCCGGGCTGGACCGCAGACATCCCGGTCGTGCAGAGGCAGCGCCCATCAGTGTCCCGGAGGATGTAGTAGCGCTTCTTGCCCACCTTGTCCACGAGCGTCGCGCCACCGACGGAGTTGAGGTTGTTGGTGACGATCGCGTTTTCGTTTCCGGCCCATACGGACGGGTTGACAGCGACGTCGCCCTGATTCTTCAGCTCGCCCTGAACCGTCACGAACCCGCCGGAGTCCCTCTTCACCTGGTTCACGACCAACAGCATGTTCTTTTCGCCCTTGGCCTCGGCAAGCTTCACATTCGGGTCCACGTTCTCCCCGGCCGCGGTGTCCTCCTGCTTCTTTCCCTTGTCCTCGTCGGAGGGCTCGGGAGACGCAGGGGAGGACGGCGAGCCGGTGTCCTTTGTCCCTCCGCCGTCCTCGGCACCGCAGCCGGTGACGGCCAGGGCCAGTGCCGCCGTCATCGAGACGGCTGCCACTACCCTTCGGGACTTGATGGAGCGCCGAATGCTCATCGCTTCTGATTCCTTTACTCGTCGTTCACTGTCAACTGTCGACCAGGTGCACGTCAAAGAGAATCTTGCTCACCTGTTTCCAGGGCGGGGGGCTGCTCGGACTGATTGCGAGCATCTCTCCTCCCCTGCACGAGAAGAAGTACATGTCCTGGATGGTGTCGTCGTTGTAGTCGACGGACCTCCACCTGGGACAGCGCCACTCGATGACAGCGGTGGCGTGTCCCTTGGCAAACTTCCGCTTCATGCCAGGAACCACAGACGCACCCACGGGCTTGAGGGTCTTGACCTCAACCTCGATCTCGTCCCGCTCGCCGCCGGGCGACGGACGGCAGTAGTTGACCTTCGCCTCGTTCTCCGCGGCAAGCGCATGAGCCGCAGGGCATCCCAGAACCGGGTGCCCCTGCAGGAACATGTCCAACATGCTCTCGGGAAGTGAAGCGAGGAACGGGGCCTCGAACTGCTCGCGGGACTGCTGGGCGGCAGCCAGTGCGGCAGCGTCCGCTGCTCCCTGGGCCCCGTTGCGCAGGGCCGCGGCCTTGCCGACGGTAAAGAAGGCAAACGCGAGAAAGAGCAGGCCCGCCACCATCACAACGTAGATGGGGAAAGCCTGCCCTGCCTCGCCGCGAAGTTTCGCGATCATTAGCCGGCCTTGATCTGGTCCACCAGCTTGGAGATCTTGCTCGAGATCGATCCGCCGATGCCCGAGGCCGCGATCGCACCGATGATCGCCACGACCACCAGGATGATGCCCAGGTACTCGAACGCCGTCTGGCCACGGTCCATGTTCGCGTAGCGCTTCTGGATGCGGGTCACGGCGGTGTTGGCCCAGCCGTTGATGCGAACGGCGGTCTTCAGGGTGATGTCCGACATGGTGTTCCCCTCCGGGTTCGGCCGACCGATAGCCGGCCGACTCGCACGTTTCCTGGGTGTCGCCTGCGGTACCGGCTTCCTCCTGGCCGGTGCCGCTGGCGACATGAGAAACATACGGCGACGCGCCCCGCTCGCCGGAGGGTCCCAGGGCCCATTCCCGGGCCCAAAGCGTCCGTTGGGTCTTCGTCACCGATACGTGCAGCCGGGCCCCACGCCCCGCACATCCCGTCACGGCCCCGCTCCCGGCCTGCTGCTCAGCCACGGTGACCACCGGCCTCGCGCGCTCCTCGCCCCGCTGAGGGAGCCGTGCCGAGCCAGCGGGCGATGGCCTCGCTGCGGCTCGCGCTGTGCAGCTTGGTGAAGATGCGGTTGATGTGGTTCTTGACCGTCTTCTCGCTGATGAAGCAGGTGGCGGCGATCTGCTGATTGCTCATGCCGGACGCGATCAGCTCCATGACCTCCACCTCCCGTGAACTCAGCCCGTACTGCTGCCTGTTGAGTGCCGCGCCCGGTTCCCCGGTCATGGAAGACTGTGCCACAACTGGTTGCATCTGCGAAAGACCCTGCGGTGTACGGACGGGTCGCGGCGCAGGTGGAAACGGTTCCGGCTTGGGCGCGTGTGCAGGCGCACCGTGTTGCTGAACGGAACTCGGGGCGTGGCCGTCGTACCCGGGCCCCTGGTAGGGAACACCTGTGGTCAGTGCCGTTCCGAGCCCCTCCGGAAGCGATCGCGACTGCGGTCCCGGGCCCTGGCGCATGTGGGCGAGTAGGGCGTTGGCCGCGGTGGCGGTGAAATGTGCGCGGCCGTCCCTCGTGTCGCGTACTGCCTGCACCAGCTGGTCGGCCGTGAATTCGCCGTGTACCAGATAGCCACTCGCGCCCAGACGCAGCGCCTCGTGGACGATCTCGTTCTCACGGCTGTAGGTCAACATCATCACGGGTGCGACCTGCACGAGGTGCGGCAGCGCGGAGATGCCGTCGACACCGGGCATCCGAACATCGAGCAGGACGACATCCGGGCGGTGCTGGACGGCCATGTCGTAGGCCTGGCGGCCGTCCGCGGCCTCCGCGACGACGTCGATGTCGTCACGGCCGGAGAGCAGAACGCCGAGGCCGGCCCGGACCACGGGGTTGTCGTCGGCGACGACGACCCGCAGGGCGCCGGGGGTGGCCATGGGCGCGGCCGGAGGGAAGGGAGGCATGGGCTCGGATGCCGCGGACTGCTGGGGAACGGGGAACGCGTTGGAACTGGGCTCCGAGTTGAGCGGGGTGACGTGCGAGGACGTGTGCTGGGACGCGTGGTTCTGTGCGGCCCAGTTCTGGCCCGACGCGCGGGAGACGTCGTCCGGCATCTGCGACCTCCTCTCAAGGGTCTATGGGGGGTGAGGGCGGAGTGTGAGCGGTTCAGTCGGGCTGCTCCGCACCGGAAACGGCGAGCAGAGCGGCGATCGGGAGTTCCAGGCGTACCTCGGTTCCCTTGGCTGCCTGCCCCTTTCCGATACGGATGCGGGCGCCGATGGACGCGGCGCGCTCGACCATTCCGACCAGGCCGAAGTGCCCGGCGTGTCGGAGGTCGTCGAGCGTCGTGCCCGGGGGCAGGCCACGCCCGTCGTCGTACACGCTGACGCGCAGGACGTCGCCCTTCACACCTGCGAGTACGACGAGGTAGGTGGGTTGTGCGTGACGGTGGGCGTTCTCCATCGCCTCGGAGGCGATGGTGAGCAGTTGGCGGGCGACGACCTGGGGGACGTGCGGTATCGGTGTGTCGTTGAGAAGCCGGAACGTCGCGGTGAGTCCGTGACGTCGGGTGAAGTCCTCCGTCCGGGCCCGGAGTTCACGTACGACGTCCACGCCGCCGTCGAGTCCGGATTCGCGGCGCAGGTCGGAGAGCAGTTCTCGGGACTCGGCAGCGGCGCGGCGGGCGGCACGGGCGACCAGTTCGGCCTGGTGCTTGACGGTGAGCGGGTCCATCCGGTCGGAGGAGACCGCCAGGCCGTCGGCTGCCAGTGCCAGACCGTGCAGGGTCTTGGCCACCGAGTCGTGCATTTCCCGGGCGAGGCGAGCACGTTCGCCCTCCACCGCCTCGCTGACGGCGAGCCGCGCCTTCGTCTCGGTGAGAGCCTGGCTGGCGGTGCCGAAGCGGAGAAGTAGGTTGCGCAGAGTGACTCCGACCGCCCCGGCAATCACGCAGAAGCCCGGAAGGAGGAACGCCGTCGCATTGGACGGTTCCAACTTCGGGTCGGCCCCGTAAACACCGAGGACGATCGCGGTCTGGAGCGCCGCGAAGACCGCGGCACCCCGCCAGCCGTAGACCAGCCCGGCCAGCAGTGGGGTGCAGACAGTGACGTAGGCGAGAGTGGATTCCGGCGAGGCGGTGATCAGCAGCAGAGCGCCGAAGAAGGCGTCTATGCCGAGCAGCCAGGGATGGCGGAGCAGGACGGGGCCGAAACGTTCCCAGTCACGGAACAGAACATAACTGCCCATGAAGGTGCTGAGAATGGCGGAACCGATCAGCCACGTGGCCAGGCCCGAGGCGGCGTGGTCGATCGCGAACGGCGTGGCCACGGCGATCATGGCGAGCCGAAAGCCGAAGACCTGGCGGCACATCGCCTGGAGCGCGTTGAGCTGGATCGCGAATGCCGGGCGTGATCCGGGATCGGCGATCGCCTGGCGCACCTCGGCGTTCAGTCCGTTCTGGATGCTGCCGAGCTGGAACGACATGGCGTGTCACCTCCCTCCGCCGGTCTGCCCACCGTCCGCCTCGTTCACGTCATCCGCCCATGAGGGCGCTGAAGTCGACGTTGACCCCGTAGACGAATCCGACCGTCAGCATCACCAGCGTTCCGGGAAGAAGGAACGTGGTGACCGCGAAGGTCGCCTTGGGAACCGCCCTGGCCGCCTTCCGACGGGCGTTCTGGGCGTCGGTGCGCCGCATGTCGTT
Source organism: Streptomyces sp. NPDC006510 (assembly GCF_040611955.1). Taxonomy (NCBI): domain Bacteria; kingdom Bacillati; phylum Actinomycetota; class Actinomycetes; order Kitasatosporales; family Streptomycetaceae; genus Streptomyces; species Streptomyces sp. NPDC006510. The sequence continues at coordinate 15,339 of NZ_JBEXPH010000069.1, forward strand.
GGCGATCTGGATCAGCGTCTCGACGATCGGCGCGCCGAGTTCCTCGCCCTGCTGGAGCGTGGTCACGAACATCGCGACCTGCTCCGAGTCATTGCGCTTGCGCAACTGCTCGAAGGCCTCACGGCGGCTGACACCCATGTCCATCTGGCGCAGGGTGATACGGAGCTCGTCCGCCCAGGGCCCCTCGTACTTGTCGGCGACCCGGGCCAGGGCCTGCCGGAAGCCGAGGCCGGCGGATACCACGACGGCGAGCACGTCGAGGAAGTCCGGAAGCGTCCGGTCGATGTGGTCACGGCGGATGCGGACCGCGGACCAGATGCCGACCTCGACCCAGAACAGTCCGAAAGCGATCAGCACCAGGGAGAGGAAGATCTGCCCGCGGATGATCATTGAGAAAGCGCCGAGCAGACCGAGTCCGCCGTAGACCGCTCGGCGGGCAGCGTAGCGGTCGATGGTCAGACCGCCCGGGTTACCCGCCATGTCGATCTGGCGGCGCTTCTTGTTGACCGCCTTGGGGCCCATCATCCTCAGCACCATGGGGGCCCAGCGCATGCCCAGACGGTCGATGCCGGAGCCGACCGCACTGGTACGGGTCGAACCGACTTCCAGAGCGATCGCAAGGTCACCGGGGAGCTTCGCATCGGCCCGGTACATGCGGACACCCGCGATGGCTCCGAAGACCGCGAGCCCTACTACGCCTGCCAGGAGCAGATCCATGTGTGCACCGCCCATCAGACGTCGATCTTGGACAGGCGGCGGATCACGAGGAATCCGATCGCGTACAGGGCAAGGGAGACGATCACCGCGACCTGGCCGATGAGCGCACCGGTCATACGGTCGAGGGCGCCGGGCATGACCGCGTTCATCAGGAGCATGGCGCCCAGGCCGAAAGCGGGAACGGCGTAGGCCGTGACCGTCACCTGGGAGAGCTGGGTCTTGACCTCGCGTCGGGTCTCCTTGCGCTCCTCCAGCGTCTCGGTGAGGTTGCGCAGCGAGCTGACGACCGTACCGCCGGCCCGGTTGGACAGGACGAGGGTGGTGACCAGGACGACGAGTTCGCGGGAGGGCAGCCGGTCGGTCAGTTCGCTCATCGCGTCCTCCAGCGATTCACCGACAGCGAGGCGGCGGGCGACCCTGGCCAGCTCCTCGCCCGCCGGGTCCTCCAGTTCATCGGCGGCCATGCCGATGGAGGTGCGCAGCGCCAGGCCGGCCTGGGTGGCGTTGGCGAGGATGCGGGCGAGCTCGGGGAGCTGATTGATGAAGTGCTCGGTGCGTTTGGTCCGTTGCCAGTTCAGGAAGGCGTTGGTCCCCCAGAGGCCGATGAGCGCGGCGACCGGCCCGAAGAAGCTGGCGAGCATGGACGAGGCGATCATCCAGAGCCCGGCCAGGGCGACGACGGCGTAGACGAAGAACTCGCCCGGCGTGATGTCGAGGCCGGTGGCAGCCAGCTTCAGTTCGAGCTTCCGGCCCAGGCCGGTCTTCCGCAGTCGGCTGTCCAACGACCGGAATCGACGGCGTCGGCCGGTCTCCGGAATATGACCGGTGTGCGAAAGACGGTCTACCAGGGCATCCCGGTCGGCCTTGCCACCGGAGTAGGCGTGCAGACCCACGACGCCCGTGACGCCGGCGAGCAGCGTGACGCCGATGGTGAGAAGAGGGAGATTCGTCATGGCACGGTACCTAGTTGGCCTCTCGGGTGGCGAGCTGTTCGGCGGAATCGGCAACCCCGAAGGCCTGCGGGATGGGCTGGCTGGCCATGTAGAGGCGCTCGGCGATCTTGCGCGGGATCGGGAGGTACTGGAATTCGCCGTTGATCCGCCCTTCGGCGTCCATCGGCTGTGCATTGAACCGGGCGACGGACACGATGCGGTAGGGGTCGCGGCCGTGCGAGTCGAGGACGGCGATCTCGGTGATCTTGCGGGAACCGTCGGCGTGCCTGGTGAGCTGGACGATGACATCGACAGCGCTGTTGATCTGGTCGTGCAGCGCCTCGAACGGAATCTCGATCTCGGACATCGAGGCCAGGGTCTGCAGACGCATGAGCGCGTCCTCGGCGTTGTTGGCGTGGACAGTGGCGAGCGAGCCGTCGTGACCGGTCGACATCGCCTGGAGCATGTCGAGCGATTCGCCACCACGGACCTCACCGACGACGATGCGGTCGGGGCGCATACGCAGGGAGTTGCGGACCAGGTCACGGATGGAGATCTGGCCCTTCCCCTCCACGTTCGCCGGTCGGGACTCCAGCCGGATGACGTGGCTCTGCTGGAGCTGGAGCTCGGCGGAGTCCTCGATGGTGACGATGCGCTCCCTGTCGGGGATGAGGCCGGAGAGCGCGTTGAGGAGCGTCGTCTTCCCGGTACCGGTGGCGCCGGAAACGATGATGTTGAGCTTGGCCTGGACGAGTCCGGACAGCAGGATCAGCATCTGCTCGTCGAGCGAGCCGACGTTGATCATTTCCTGGAGCGTGAAGGCCCTGGGGAACCGTCGGATGGTCAGCGTCGCACCGGTCAGCGACAGGGGCGGGATGATGACGTTGACACGTTCACCACTGGGTAGACGCGCGTCGACCATGGGGTTCGACTCGTCGACGCGGCGGTTGACCGTCGACACGATGCGTTCGATGGTCTGCATCAGCTGCTCGTGCGAACTGAAGCGCATCGGCAGCTTCTCGACCTTGCCGCTGCGCTCGACGAAGATCTGGTCCGGTCCGTTCACCATGATTTCGGTGATGGACGCGTCTTCGAGGAGCGGTTCCAGAATGCCGAGCCCGAGGGCCTCGTCGACGACCCGGCGGATCAGCTGGGTGCGTTCGACGGTCGAGAGGACCGGCCCCTCGCGGCTGATGATGTGGCTGAGCACACGCTCCAGCCGCGCTCGCCGGTCTGCGGCGGCGAGCGAGGACATCTCGGCCAGGTCGATCTCTTCGAGCAGCTTGGCGCGGTAGGTGGCCACCATGTGGCTGTCCTCCCGCGCCCCGCCGTTCTTCTCGGGGGCGGTCATGCGTGCCCGCAGACTCATTGCGTAACTCCTCGCTCAGACTTGCTTGTGGTGCTCCGGTTGTGCGATGCGGGCTCCGCTCACCCTCGCGGCATGGTGGAGCTGCGCTTGGCCCAACCCCAGTCGTCGATACCGGGAACGACGGAGGGGATCCTCACGCGAGTGGTGTACGTCACTTCGCCGGACCCACCATGGCGTCTGAACTTCGCGTTCTTGTGGCTGCCGAGCCAGTCACTCATCGCCTCGCGGCCCGCCCGCTCGGAATCCCCGCGCGGCACGTCCTGGGTGGCGGTACGCGCCGCCGCGCGGGCACCGGTGCCCGCCTGGTTGGCGGCGTACGCGGCGACCCCCAGCTGAATCGCGAAGAGGCCCACCAGGAGCAGTAGCGGGATGAAGCCCATGTATTCAATGGCGACTTGACCGCGGTCCCGGCGATGTGCCGCGGTCCTCTGACCCGGCGTGTGTACGCGCATGCTCATCGCTTGGCCTCCAGCGGCGACGCGGCGTTGCCCTCGATGGTCATCGGCCAATTGAGTACGCCGGGCACCAGTACCGGTACCCGAAGCTTCACCGTGGCCTTGTACAGCGCGCCCGAGCTCTCGCACTTCGTCCGCTTCATCGACTCCCGCCAGACCTTCGGCAGGTCCTCCTCGGCCGCGTCCCGGCACGCCTGTCCTCGCGTGCCCTCCGAGATGGCGCCCTTGTGTGCCGCTTGGTCCGCCGAGTTCCCCGCCAGGGAGAACGTGTAGCCGATCAGCGCGCACTGCCAGAGCGCGATCAGCAGCAGGATGATCAGCGGTGTGACACCCAGGAACTCGATCGCGGTCTGGCCACGGTCCCGCTTGCGGCCGAGCAACTGACCGCGGATCCGGCCCCACGCCGGGGAAGGATCACCGTGGAGCCTTCCCCGTATCTCCGTGTCTCTCGTCTCGGTAAGTGCCATTGGTCAACTTGCCCCCTAGGTCGTCGGCCGTTTCCGGGAGTCGCCGTCGCGGTCGCGTCGGCGCCCGATCGAGCCTCGGTCGTTCTTGAACTTCGCGCCGGTCTTCGCGCCGTTCTTCTCCTTCTCAGGAACCTTGACGATGCCGAGCTCGCCCGCAAGGGCCCAGAGGGCCTGTTTGACCGTGCTCTTCGAGTCGAGTTCGTGCAGTCGGCCGGCGTCGACGACGGCCTGGAGTTCCTTGAAGTTCGCCGGAATCGCGGTGTTGGCCGTGCTGGTGCCGGTGATCTTCTCGATCAGCTGCGGCTGGATCTCGGTGTTGCGGATGAAGCGGTTGACGACGGTCGTCGTCTCCTCCGCCTTGCGGATCTGGAGCCGGTCCCACATCCGTACGACCCGCTTGGCACCGCGCACCGCGATCACATCGGGTGTGGTGACCAGCAGTGCCGTGTCGGCCATCTCGATGGCCGCCGCGCTGGCGCCCTGGAGCTGGCTGCCGCAGTCGACGATCAGGACCTCGTAACGCGACCGCATGGCGCTGACGATCTGCCGGGCCGAGCGGTCGCTGACCTCCTCGGCGCTCTCGCCCTCGCTGGGCGCCAGGAGCAGCGCCAGACCGGTGTTGTGGCTGAACACGGCGTCGGACAGGACGCGTGGCGATATGTCGGTGATCGTCGACAGGTCGACGATGGACCGTCGGAACTGCACATCGAGGTACGAGCCGATGTCACCGGCCTGGAGGTCCATGTCCACCAGCGCGACGCTGCGCCCGGATGTCTGGGCCGCCAGGGCCAGTTGTACGGCGGTGACGGTGGTCCCGACGCCGCCCTTGGCGCCGCTGACCGTGATGACCGTACCGCCGGGGCCGGTGAAGACATCGGTGCCGGTGGTCAGGTGACGGCGGACGCCGACGGACCACTGGGCGGCGGATTGAACCCGGTTGGCCAGTTCCTCGTAACTCAGGGGGAGGGTGACGACGCCTCGTGCGCCCGATTCCATCGCGGACGAGAACAGGCCGGGGGTGACATCGGCGGTGATCAGCACGACCCCGATGGCGGGGAAGCGCAGGGAGACCTCCCGGATCAGTTCCAGCGCCGGCACCGGCCCGATCCGCTCGTGGACCAGCACGACCTCGGGCAGATCGTCGAGTGACTCGCCGGCGAGCCGGGCGAGGGCGTCGATGAGCTGGGTCGAATCACTGACCGGAGTGGCCGGCTCCGCGTCGGGGAGCTGGCTGAGCAGGGTGGTGACGGATCTGGCCGCGTCGACGTCACCGACGGCCGGGAGGATCCTCGTGGTCATTCGATCCTCACTTGTCCTTGTCGAGCGTGTAGGTGCGGTCACCCGGGCGGATGGTGCTGTCGCTGCCGGAGGCGAGGAGCGCGAGGCGTACGTGCTCCGCGAAGGACTCGGCGTAGGCGATGCGCTGGGTGTCGAGCGTGTTGAGCGCGAAGGTGATCGGGACGGCCTCGGTGCCCATGTTGGACTTGCCGTCGTGGCTGGGCTCCAGGGCGGTCAGCTTGCCGACGTCCAGCACCTTGGCGTTGGAGACGATGACCTTCGACTGGGAGGGATCGCCGTCGCGCTCACCGGCGAAGGTGGCGTAGATGTTGACGGTGGCACCGGGGGTGATCTTGCCCGCGACGCCGGTCGCGGCGTCGATCATGATGGCGATCTCCTGCTCCCCGGGCTGCAGCTCGGGACGGCGCTGCATCATGTCGGACTGGAGCAGCGAGCCCTTGCGCAGCTGGGTGACGGCGATCTTGCCGTTGACCTCGGAGAGGTCCGTCACCGCGTTGGTGGACAGCCAGCGCTTGGGCATCGAGATCTTTTCGAACTGCCCGGAGGACAGGGCGGTATAGGGCGCTACGTCGGACTTCAGCTGGTAGGCCGAGACCTCCGGCCCGACCTTGGAGTTGACATCGCTGATCACCGAGAGCACGCCGGCGAAGGCGCCGAAGGCGCACAGAACCGACAAAAGCAGGAGTATCACGCCGCGGCGCTGACGGGAGTTCATGGGCCGGACAACCTCGTTCGATTCGGATGCGTGGGGCAGCGGACGGAAGGGCGTCTACGGAGGAAAGCGGAAGCGCTAGGACTGCGGTGGTGCGAGCGCTCCATGGCTGAGGACACCGGCAGAGTGCATTCGGTTCTCCGCTGCGGGTAGCGGGGAGGAGCAGAACCCGCAGAGGTCACCGATGAGTTCCATTCCGCACCAGTGGCAGTTCTCACGGCGCACGGAGGCCACCAATTGGTACAGGACGGAGATGTCTGGCAGGTAGGCGGCGAATTCCACCAGTTTTCCGGTTCCCCACCATGCCGGGGAATCGGACGGAAGTGCGGACTCGTGAATGGACTGGACCTGCCACGCGGGGGCGAGGGTCTCCTTCACCCACTCCGACTGCGACTGCCCCTTGGCGGTCATCAGATGGGTGGCGAATTCCGGGCCGGTCGGCGGGTCCGCCTTCGGGCCGACCTTGACGAGCTGGGGCTCGGGCCCCGCGACCACGGCGAACTGGGAGCCGGGCACCCAGGACTTGGCATGGGTCCTGAGGTCGACCGGGACCCGGTCGAACTTGGTGACCGAGTGGAGCAGGGCGCCCGCGTGGATGTAGTGCGTCAGCAGCCGGGCGGCGGAGGCGACCACTCCGGGGCTGAAGTCACAGATGGACAACTGGCGCAGCTGCCTGACGAGTACGGCGACGCCCAGCGGCGGGAGATCCACCTTGACCAGGGCGATGCGGTCGCTCTCCAGGACGGAGCGTACTGAGTAGAGCCTGCGCTCGTGGGCGGGCGAGATGCCGGTCGGGTAGACGGCGACGACATAGCCGTGCTGTTCGAGCAGCACGTGCATGTCACCGATGGCCATCTCCAGCGCCTGGGCATCGGGTGCCTGCAGCAGGGCGGCTGTCGGTGTCTGCTGATCGGTCGGAGGTAGTACCAAGTCAGCACTGGTCACTGCTATTGCGGTCGGCACGCTGTTCCCCGTTTCGGCTCCGGCCGGACGCCGGTCATGACGTCGGCCGCAATCGCTCCTGCTCCGCGGTTCTGCCTCAGCACTTTATCCACGTCTTACCTGGCAGAGAACACTTTTCGGAGGCCAGTCCGACAACGTGTGCGAGGCGCCCGCGTAACGCCCCGGTGCTAAATCGGATCAAATCGAAAACCGTCAACTTCTGTACAACTGCGGAGGGTTACCGATCAACCTTGCCGTTACCCGGGCCGGGAATTCATTTCCGCACGTCAACACGGATGCGGAACCTCCCGCACCGGCCCCCGCGGAGGGCCGGTCCGTCACTGTCCGGGCACCCTCGCCGCATCACCCGCACGTGGCCCCGCGAGGTCAACAAAACGTCAATTCACAGGGAGCGCGGGGCCGATCCGGAGCCCCGGCGGAGGTACTCGCGGGCCTCCGGCGGACCGGTCCGGGAGCGACCGGGCGGACCCGGTCGTCGCAGGTCCCGTTGCCAGAGGTCTTGACAACTCGATTGGTCTGGACCAGCTTTGTCGGCCAGCGGTGGCCACCGTTCCTCAACTCCACATCCCCTTCTTCTCCCCGTCACCTCCCGGACGGCCCGGAGTCCGCCGGTCCACCCCGCCGGCTCGTCCCCCGGTACTCCCGGCAGGCATCCCCAACTCCCCCACGGAGGCAGCAAGTGGAACCTTCCCCCGGTAACGGCCACAGAATCCGCAGGCGGTACAACCGTCCCCTTGTCGGCGCCGTCGCGGCCGTCCTCGCGGCCGGCGCGCTGACCGCCACGGGTCTCGCCGGAAACGCCCAGGCCGCCGATATCAACGTCGCCAAGAACGCGGGCTTCGAGTCCGGGCTCGCCAACTGGACCTGTTCCGGCGGCAGCGGCAGCACCGTCTCCTCCCCCGTGCACGGTGGCACCGCCGCCCTCAAGGCCACCCCGTCCGGCCAGGACAACGCGCGGTGCACCCAGACCGTGGCCGTGAAGCCCGACTCGACGTACACGCTCAGCTCCTGGGTGCAGGGCGGGTACGCGTACCTCGGCGCCAGCGGTACCGGAACCACCGACGTATCGACCTGGTCCCCCGGCTCCGGCAGCTGGACACAGCTCACCACCAGCTTCAGGACCGGCCCCGACACCACCTCGGTCCAGGTCTACACACACGGCTGGTACGGGCAGGCCGCCTATCTGGTGGACGACGTCTCGGTCAACGGCCCCGACGGCGGGGGCGGTACCGACCCGGAGCCCACCATCCCGTCCGCCCCGGCCGGGCTCGCGGTCGGCGCGACCACCTCCTCCTCCGTGGCCCTGTCCTGGAACGCGGTCTCCGGCGCGACCGGCTACACCGTCTACCGCGACGGCCAGAAGGCGACCACGACCACCGGGAGCTCGGCGACCGTCACGGGGCTGGCCGCCGACACGGCGTACCAGTTCGCGGTCACCGCCACCAACGCGGCCGGTGAGTCCGTCAAGTCCTCGACGGTCGGCGGCCGTACGGCCAAGGAGGGCGGCGGCGAACCCAACCCCGGCACCTCCGTCCCCAAGCATGCGGTGACCGGCTACTGGCAGAACTTCAACAACGGCGCGACCGTGCAGAAGCTCAGCGACGTGCCCGCGAACTACGACATCATCGCGGTCTCCTTCGCCGACGCCACCGGCACACCGGGCGCCGTCACCTTCAACCTGGACACGGCGGGCCTGAACGGCTACACCGTCGACCGGTTCAAGGCCGACATCAAGGCGAAGCAGGCGGCCGGGAAGAACGTCATCATCTCGGTCGGCGGCGAGAAGGGGTCCGTCTCGGTCAACAGCGACGCCTCCGCGACCAACTTCGCCGACTCGGTCTACTCGCTCATCCAGGAGTACGGCTTCAACGGTGTCGACATCGACCTGGAGAACGGTCTCAACTCCACGTACATGACGAAGGCGCTGCGCTCGCTGTCGCAGAAGGCGGGCTCGGGCCTCGTCATCACGATGGCCCCGCAGACCATCGACATGCAGTCCACCGCCGGTGAGTACTTCAAGACGGCGCTCGGCATCAAGGACATCCTGACCGTTGTCAACATGCAGTACTACAACAGCGGTTCGATGCTGGGCTGCGACGGCAAGGTCTACTCGCAGGGCTCGGTGGACTTCCTCACCGCGCTCGCCTGCATCCAGTTGGAGGGCGGCCTCGCCCCGTCCCAGGTCGGCCTCGGTGTGCCCGCCTCCACGAGCGGCGCGGGCAGCGGTTACGTCCCGCCGTCGGTGGTGAACGCGGCCCTGGACTGCCTGGCCTCCGGCACCAACTGCGGCACGTTCAAGCCCTCGAAGACGTACCCGGGCATCCGCGGCGCGATGACCTGGTCGACCAACTGGGACGCCAAGTCGGGCAACGCCTGGTCGAACGCGGTCGGTCCGCACGTGCACGGCCTGCCGTAGCCGTCGGCCGCACCTCCTGACCAGCAGCGCCGCCGCTCCCCCGGCGGCGCTGCTGCACGTTCCGGGTCCGGTGGCCGTCCCGGACCTGTCCCGGACCGGCAACAGAGTGCCCGGGACTTCCTGCATCCCATGGCTGTTCGGGCGCGCTCGTGGCACCGTTGTGGGGCTCGATCGTGGTGCGACAGGGGGAGGGACATGGCCGGGGCGCGGGTGCAGGCACTGGGCGCGGGCGATCCGGCGACGCTCGGACCGTACCGGCTGATCGGACGGCTGGCGTCCGGCGGCATGGGGCGGATCTATCTGGCCCGCAGCGGTGAGCGCGGCAGCCGGGGCCTCGTCGCCGTGAAGACACTGCTGGCCGAGGGAAACGTCGGCGAGGTCGACCGCCGGCGCTTCGCCCGTGAGGTATCGCTCGCGCAGCGGGTCGACAGCGCGTACACGGCGCGCGTACGGGACGCCGACGCGAACGCCGAGCGGCCCTGGATGGCCATCGACTACATAGCCGCGCCCCCGCTCTCCGAACTCGTCCGCACCTGCGGGGTGTTACCCGCGTCGGCCGTGCGATGGATCGCCGCCGGAACCGCGGAGGCACTGGTCACCCTGCACGGGGTGGGCATCGTCCACCGGGACGTGAAGCCGCAGAACGTGCTGCTGCCGCTGGAGGGCCCCCGGGTCATCGACTTCGGCATCTCGCACGCCAGTGATCTCACGCTCACCGGTCTCACCCTGGGCACGATCGCCTTCACCTCGCCCGAGCAGGCCCGCGGCGAGGCGTCGACCGCGGCCTCGGACGTGTACTCACTGGGCGCGACACTGTTCCTGCTGGCCACCGGACGGCCGCCCTACGCCGCCGACGGCGACACCCTGCGGCTGCTGGCCCGCGTCCAACGCGGCGAACTCGACCTCGACGGCCTGCCGAAGGAACTCGTCGCGACGATCCGGCCCTGCCTCGCCACCGACCCCGCCGCACGCCCCGAACCAGCCGACCTCCTCGCCCGCTTCCGCAAGGACCAGGCCGGCCTGCCCGCGACCCACAGCGGCACCCGCTGGCTGCCACCGCGGTGGACGGAACTGATCGGCGCGTACGCGACCCAGGGCCTGGAACTCGCGAACGACCGCCATACGGGCCCGGCGGACCCGACCGTCGACGAACGCACGAACGTGGTGCCGCCGCCCCGCCCGACGATGGTCTACACGGAGGAGCGCAAGGCCCGCGCCGCCCGCGACCGCGCCCGCCGCGAACGTACGCGGCAGGAGCTGGCGGCGCTCGCGGCACTGGCGGAGCGGCAGCGGGCGGAGCAGGCCGAACGGGAACAGGCGGAGCGCGAACAGGCCGAACGCGCCGTACGGGAACGGGCGGAGCGGGAACGCGCGGAGCGGCAACGCGCGGAGACGGCTCGCCTGGAGGCCGAGCGCGCCGAACGGGAACGGGCCGCGCAGCGGCGGGCCAGGCTGGAACGGGCCGCGCAGGAGCAGGCCAGGCGGGAGCGGGCCGAGAGGCAGCGCGCCGAGCAGGCGGCCCGTGCCGCTCGGGCTCGTGCGGCCGCATCCACCACCGCCTCCCCCACGCCGGGCACGCGGCGCACGACGCCCCCGCCGGCCGCTCCTTCGGGCGGCTCCTCGAACTGGGGCTGGCTGATCGCCATCGCCGTGGTCGTCGCGCTGGTCGTCTGGCATCCCTGGGAGACCTCGGGGAACGGGAGCGGCAGCGGCGGGTCCACTTCCGGTGCCGTCACGGCCGGCAGCAGCCTCGGCACCCATTCCGAGGACGACACCGGCACCGGCGACAGCGAGAGCGGCGACGCCTCCGGAGGTACCGCGGACGAGCCGGACAGCAGCACCGACGAGCCGTCTCCGACCCCCACGCCCACTCCGACCCCGACGCCGACCCCCACCCCGGACGCCACCGACCTGGCGTTCCGCGCCGTGCGCGCCGGTGACTGCCTCGACGTGTACAGCGACGGGCACGGAAAGATGAGCGCCGAGACTCCGGTCCGGGTCAACTGCCGGGCCCGGAACGCCTACATGCATGTCAACCGGGTCACCTCCCGGTCCGGGGACGCCAGCTCCTGCGACACGGGACAGGGCTTCACCTGGTGGCACAAGTCCGGTGAGGACGGGATCGGGCGAACGCTCTGCCTCGACCGGGTGTACCAGGTGGGCCAGTGCTTCCCCGCACAGGTCCGGGGTGCCGTCAGCGCCGATCTGACGGTGGTGCTGGCCTGCAACTCGTCGACCGTCCCCCGGGCCGGCCAGTCGATCCTCCGGATCACCGGGTTCTACCGGGCCCCCTCGGCCGGCACCAATTGGACCTGCCCTGCGGGGCGCGGGGAGCGGTTCTGGTACTGGCCGGTGAACAAGGGCCGCAGCATCATCTGCGCATCGGCGGCCTGAACCGGAACAGGACAACGCAGCACAGCGTCCCCCTTCGCCTGTCCCGGACCGTCCGCGCACTGTCCGGGACAGCCCGACCCGTGGTCCCCCGGGGGTTCGCGTGCCACCGTGTTGGGGGGCGCGGTTGTACGACAGGGGGAATGACATGGCCGGGGCGCGGGTTCAGGCGCTGAGCGGGGACGATCCGACGGTTCTCGGGCCGTACCGGTTGACCGGGCGGCTGGCATCCGGCGGCATGGGGCGGATCTATCTGGCCGTGGGCGGCCCTCGGAACGACGGCGGGCAGGGTTCCGGGGAACTCGTCGCGGTGAAGACGCTGCTCGCCGAGGGGGAGGTCAGCGAGGTCGACCGGCGGCGCTTCGCCCGTGAGGTGAAGCTCGCGCAACGGATCGACAGCGTGCACACGGCACGCGTACGGGACGCCGACGCGAACGCCGAGCGGCCCTGGATGGCCATCGACTACATAGCCGCGCCCCCGCTCTCCGAACTCGTCCGAAGCTGCGGGGTGCTGCCCGCGTCGGCGGTGCGGTGGGTGGCGGCCGGCACGGCGGAGGCGCTGGTCACCCTCCACCGGGAGGGCATCGTGCACCGCGACGTGAAGCCGCAGAACGTGCTGCTGCCGCTCGACGGGCCGCGGCTGATCGACTTCGGCATCTCGCACGCCGACGACCTCACCCGTACCGGCCTGACGCTGGGCACGATCGCCTTCACCTCGCCCGAGCAGGCCCGCGGCGAGGCGTCGACCGCGGCCTCGGACGTGTACTCACTGGGCGCGACACTGTTCCTGCTGGCCACCGGACGGCCGCCCTACGCCGCCGACGGCGACACCCTGCGGCTGCTGGCCCGCGTCCAACGCGGCGAACTCGACCTCGACGGCCTGCCGAAGGAACTCGTCGCGACGATCCGGCCCTGCCTCGCCACCGACCCCGCCGCACGCCCCGAACCAGCCGACCTCCTCGCCCGCTTCCGCAAGGACCAGGCCGGCCTGCCCGCGACCCACAGCGGCACCCGCTGGCTGCCACCGCGGTGGACGGAACTGATCGGCGCGTACGCGGCCCAGGGCCGGGAACTCACCCGCGCGAGCCGGACCGGCCCGGAAGCCCCGACCGCGGACCAGCGCACGCGAGTGGTACCGCCGCCGGACCCCACCCGGATGTACACGGCGGAACGCGAGGCGCGGCTGCGGGAGCGGGAGCGGGCCGCGCGGGAACGGGAACGCGCCGCGAAGGAACACGAGCGCGCGGAGCGCGAACGTGCGGAGAAGCGGGCCGCACGGGAACGGGCCGCACAGCGCGCCCGTGCCTCGTCCTCGTCGGAGCGCCCCAACAAGCCCAAGTCCCAGCCCGAGCCCGAACCGACGCCCACGCCCGCCCCCTCGCCGACACCGACGCCCAAGAAGTCTTCCGGCTTCGGCTGGCTGTTTCTCGCGTTCGTTCTCTTCGTGTACTTCGTCTGGCAGCCCTGGGAGACGGACACCAGCAGTACGTCGACCACGGGCAGCGCCTACGGCTCCACCGCGAGCCGGACCGCTACGCCCACACCCACCCCCACCCCGACCGCCGACGCCACGGACCGGGCCTTCCGGTACGTACGCAGCGGCCAGTGCCTCAACGCCTACGACGACGGGCACGGGAACTGGAACTCCACAGTGCCCCTGCCGGTCGACTGCGACTCCGCCAACGCCTATGTCTTTGTCACCCGTGCCTCCTCCACCGGCGGTACCCCCGACCCCTGCCCTTCGGGCAACGGCCGCGGCAGGTGGTACCACCGCGCGAACGACGACATGAACACGACGCTCTGCCTGACCCGTCAGTTCCGCAAGGGCCAGTGCTTCCCAGCCGATCTGAAGGGCAACGGCAACGCCGATCTGCTGGTGGTCTGGAGTTGCAGCGCCGACAAGGTGCCCGTCGCGGGGCAGTCGATCGCGCAGATCACCGGCTACTACCGGGCGCCCAAGTCGTTCAGCGGCCAGATCTGTCCGACGGACAACGGGCGGCGCTACTGGTACTGGAAGGTGGACGGCGGCAAGAACATCGTCTGCGTCAGCCAGGCCTGAGTCCACGTCGGCCAGGACTTCAGGGTGTCGCGTCCGGAGATGCCGAAGTACTTCGACACCATCCAGAAGCCGCCGTCGTTCACGTGCGAGGCGAAGATCGAGTCGGCCGAGATCGCCATGATGATCAGCGCCAAATGGGCCTGCGACAGGTCCTGTCCCTCGACCAGGGGGACGACGATGCGGCGAGCAGCATGCGTAACTCCTTTGTCGGAGAGGGTTTTCGGGTGTGGGGGAGCGCGGCACGGCGCTCCCGTGGGGCGGGGCGCCGTGCCGCGCGCGGTGGTGCGTCGGTGCGGGTGCGGCAAGTGGATCAGCTGGTTCAGCCGAGTACCGCGAGCGCGTCGATCTCGATGAGCAGGCCCTTGGGGAGGCCGACGTAGACGGTCGTGCGGGCGGCGGGGGCCGCCTTGAGGTCCTGCTCGCCGAAGTAGGCGTTGTAGATCTCGTTCATCTCGGCGAAGTGGTCCACGTCCGTGAGGTAGACGCGCATCATCATCACGTCGTCCCAGCTCGCGCCGCCCTCCTCCAGGATCGCCTTGACGTTGGCGAAGGTCTGGAGGGTCTGCTCGCGCAGCGTGGGACCGGCGGGGGTCGGGGCCTGGCCCTCGACCGCTGGCAGGAAGCCGACCTGGCCTGCGACCTGGAGGATGTTCCCCTTCTTCACCCCGTGCGAGAACTTCGCGGGGGGCGTGGTGTGGGTGCTCGGGGTGAGGGCGGTCTTCTCGGTCATGGCTGTTCAGGCTTTCTTGGGTCGGGTGGTGCCGGAGTACTCCCGGCTGATGGAGTCCGCGGTGCGGCGCACCAGCGGGAGCAGGGTGAGGAGTTCCTCGGCCGTGACGACGACATTGGGCGCGGAGACCGACATCGCGGCGACGACCCGTCCGTCCGCCCCTCGGATGGGGGCGCCGACGCAGTTGATGGACTCCTCGTGGCCGCCGAGGTCGGTGGCCCAGCCCTGTTCGCGGACGACGGTGAGTTCCTTGAGGAAGGCACCGGCGTTCGGGGTCGAACGGGACGTGTACATGGGGTAGTCGAGCTTCTCGGCAACGGCGCGCCGCTCGGGCTCGGTGAGGTCGGCGAGGAGCAGCTTCGCGACGGCGGCGACGGTGATCGCGACGGGCTTGCCGATCCGCGAGTACATCCTGACCGGGTAGCGGCTCTCGACCTTGTCGATGTAGAGGACCTCCTGCTCCTCGTACACCGCGAGATGCACGGTGTGGCCGCAGCTCTCGTTGAGTTCGACGAGGTGGGGGTGGGCGATCTCCCGTACGTCGAGGTTCTCGACGGCCTCCTGCGCGAGGGCGAAGAGACGGGCGCCGAGGCGGTAGCGCTGGTCCTGCTGGCGGTAGACGAGTCCGTGCTCGTGGAGCGTACGGAGCAGGCGCAGTGCCGTGGACTTGTGGACGCCGAGCCGCTCGGCGACCTGGCCGAGGTCGGCGGGTCCCTGGGCGAGCAGCGGCAGGATGCTCAGCGCCCGGTCGACGGTCTGACTCATGTCGTACGTACCTCCTGGTCCTCCCCCGTCCACCCGGGGCCGAGACGAAGTCTCCCCCAGGCGTCGTCGTCCAGTGCGGCGAGGGCGTCGGCGTGCGCGCGGGCCGGCGGTCCGGTGAGGTCGCCGGGGACGGTGAGGACGGCGGCGGCCATGAGGTGGCCGTGCCGGACGCGGTCGCGTACCGGGAGGCCGCGCAGGGTGGCGGAGAGGAACCCGGCGGCGAAGGCGTCGCCGGCGCCGACGGGGGCGACGACGTCCACCCGGAGGGCGGGGACGGTGGTGACGCTCCCGGCCTCCGGGGCGCGCGAGGAGCGGGGCGCCGAGAAGACCGTCGCGCCCTCCGCTCCCCGCTTCACGACCAGCACCTCCGGCTCCGGCAGCGCCGCGCGGATCGCCTGCGCGCCCGTCACCCCCCACGCCTCCTCCGCCTCGTCCTCGCCGACGAAGACCAGGTCGCTGCGGCGGGCCAGGTCGAGGAGCACCTCGGGGGACGCGTCGGCGTCGCGCCACAGGCCCGGCCGGTGGTTGACGTCGAAGGAGACCAGCGGGCGGCCGGGCCGGGGCGAGGTCAGGTCGTGGAGCAGGGCCAGGCAGTCGGCGGAGAGCGCCGCGGTGATGCCGGACAGGTGCAGGACCCGGGTGGCGGGCAGCGTCTCGTACGGGATGTTCCGCGGGGACATCGCGGACGCCGCGGACCCGGCCCGGTAGTAGGCGACCTCGTGCACGTCGGTGGCCCGGTCGGTCGCGGTGCGGAAGTAGATCCCGGTGGGCCGCGACGGATCGCGCCGCACTCCGGAGGTGTCGACCCCGTAGCCGGCGATCGCCTCGACGAGGTGGTCGCCGAAGCCGTCCGCGCCGACCCGGCTGACCCAGGCGGCCCGGTGTCCGGCGGCGGCCAGCGCGCAGGCGACATTGGACTCGGCGCCGCCGATGCCGCGGCCGAAGGAGGGTACGTCGGCGAGGCGTCCGGGCTGCGACGGCAGGAACGTCACCATGGACTCGCCGAGGCACACGACTTCGGCGGCCGTGGCGGCGTCGGCGGTCCTGGCCGGGGTTCCGGGCACTCGGGGGCTCCTCGCGGGTTCGGCGGTTCGGTGGTGGGGCAATACGGCGGGCGGCGGCTCGGGGTGCGGTGCGGGTACTCGCCATTGACCCGGTGTCGGCTCGGATGTTAGACAGCGTCAAGCGATATACGCAATGGGTGTTGCATATAGTGCAACGACGACTTCGATCGAGGAGGCCCCCCTTGGCCGCCGACCGTCCTGTGTCCGGACTTGCCGACGAGCTGGTCGACCACCGCTTCAAGGCGCTCCCGCCCGACGCGGAGGGCCTGACCGTCGGCGCCCTCGCCGCCGAGCGGCGCAACCTCTTCACGGGCGGCTTCACCACCCCGGTGCTCGCCCTGTCCGCCGAGTCGGTCGAGCACAACCTCGCCCTCCTGGAGACGTACGCGGAGCGCCACGGCCTCGCCTTCGCCCCGCACGGCAAGACCTCCATGTCCCCGCAGCTCTTCGCCCGCCAGCTGGAGCACGGCGCCTGGGGCATCACCGCGGCCGTGCCGCACCAGGCGCGGGTCTACCGGGCGTACGGAATCCGGCGGATCTTCCTCGCCAACGAGCTCGTCGACGCCGCGGCCCTGCGCTGGCTGGCCCGCGAGCTGGACTCCGACCCGGAGTTCCGCTTCATCTGTTACGTCGACTCGGTGCGCGGCGTGGAGCTGATGGACGAGGCGCTGCGCGCGGCGGGCGCCTCCCGCCCCGTCGACGTCGTCGTGGAACTGGGCGCGGGCGAGGGCGCGCGCACCGGCGCCCGTACCGAGGCCGACTGCGCGGCGGTGGCCGACGCGGTGGCGGCGACCGGCACCCTGCGGCTGGTGGGCGTGGCCGGTTACGAGGGCGAGGTGCCGGAGGCGTCCGGCGAGCGGGTGCGCCGGTGGCTGCGCCGGCTCGTCGCGCTGGCCGTCGACTTCGACCGCGCGGGGCGCTTCGCGGCGTCCGGCGAGCGGATCGTGATCAGTGCGGGCGGCAGTGCGTGGTTCGACGCGGTGGCGGACGTGTTCGCGGAGATCCCCGGGCTCTCCGCGCCGGTGCTGAAGCTGCTGCGCTCGGGGGCGTACGTCTCGCACGACGACGGCCACTACCGTCACCTCACCCCGTTCAACCGGGTGCCGGAGGAGGGGGCGCTGCAGCCCGCCTTCCGGCTGTGGGCGCAGGTCGTCTCGCGCCCGTCCGCCGAGCAGGCGTTCCTCAACGCGGGCAAGCGGGACGCGGCGTACGACCTCGACCTCCCCGAGGCACAGGTCGTGCGGTCCGGCCGGGACGGCGCGGTCCGGGCCGCGGCGGGCGTCTCGGTCAGCGGTCTGTCGGACCAGCACACGTGGGTGCGTACGGAGCCGGGTGCGGAGCTGGAGGTGGGTGACTGGGTGGGGATGGGTCTGTCGCATCCGTGCACCAGCTTCGACAAGTGGCAGTTGATCCCGTTGGTCGCGGCGGACGGCACGGTCACGGACTACATCCGCACGTTCTTCTGATCCCCGCGGGGCGGGCCTCTGCGGGGGCTCCGCCCCCGGACCTCCGCTCCTCGATCGCCGGAGGGGCTCAATCGCCAGTTGTCAGGAGCCCACATGGACCTGGTCATCCGTAACGCACACGTCGTCGACGGCACCGGTACGCCCGGCCGCCTCGCCGACGTGGCGATCCGGGACGGCCGGATCGCCGAGATCCACCCCGAACACGCCTCCGGGCCCCGCCCCTCCGCCCGGCGCACCCTCGATGCCGACGGGCTCGTCCTCTCGCCCGGGTTTATCGACATGCACGCGCACAGCGATCTCGCGCTGCTCCGCGACCCCGACCACAGCGCCAAGGCCGCGCAGGGCGTCACGCTCGAAGTCCTCGGCCAGGACGGCCTGTCGTACGCCCCGGCCGACGACCGGACGCTCGCCGAGGTCCGCCGTGCCATCACCGGCTGGAACGGCAGCGGTGACGACATCGACTTCGACTGGCGCACGGTCGGCGAGTACCTGGACCGGCTGGACCGCAACTTCGACGGCCGGGGCATCGCGGTCAACGCCGCCTACCTCATCCCGCAGGGCACGGTCCGGATGTACGCGGTGGGCTGGGAGGACCGGCCCGCCACCGGGGCCGAGCTGGACCGGATGAAGGAACTCGTCGCCCGGGGCATGGCGGAAGGCGCGGTCGGCATGTCCTCCGGGCTCACCTACACCCCCGGCATGTACGCGAACGATTCCGAACTCACCGAACTGTGCCGGGTGGTGGCCGAGTACGACGGCTACTACTGCCCGCACCACCGCTCGTACGGGGCGGGCGCGCTCGGCGCGTACGAGGAGATGGTGCGGCTCACCAGGAACGCGGGCTGCGCCCTGCATCTCGCCCACGCCACCATGAACTTCGGGGTGAACAAGGGCAGGGCCCCCGACCTGCTCGCCCTGCTCGACGACGCGCTCGACGCGGGCGCCGACATCTCCCTCGACACCTACCCGTACACCCCTGGCTCCACCACGCTCGTCGCGATGCTGCCGAGCTGGGCGAGCGAGGGCGGGCCCGAGCCGGTGCTCACCCGCCTCGCCGACGACGCGACGGCGGAACGGATCCGGCACCACATGGAGGTGCTGGGCTCGGACGGCTGCCACGGCGTGCCGATCGAGTGGGACACGATCGAGATCTCGGGGGTGAGCGTGCCCGCTCTCGCCGGCCATGTGGGCCGTACGGTGGCCGAGTCCGCCCGGCTGCGCGGCGAGGCGCCCTGGGTGACCGCGCGCAGACTGCTCATCGAGGACCGGCTCGGCTCGACGATCCTCCAGCACGTGGGCCACGAGGAGAACGTGCGGCAGATCATGCGCCACCGGGTGCACACCGGGGGCAGTGACGGCATCCTCCAGGGCGACAAGCCGCACCCGCGCGCCTACGGCACCTTCCCGCAGTATCTCGGCCGGTACGTGAGGGAGTTGGGAACCCTTTCGCTGGAGGAGTGCGTCGCCCACCTCACCTCGCGCCCGGCACGGCGGCTGCGGCTGGCCGACCGCGGGTACGTCCGCGAGGGCTACCGCGCCGACCTGGTCCTCTTCGACCCGCGGACGGTGGCGGCGGGCTCGACGTTCGAGGAGCCGCGTACGCTGCCGACCGGCATCCCGCACGTACTGATCGACGGCCGGTTCGTCATCGAGGACGGCCGCCGCACCCAGGCACTGGCGGGCCGGGCCGTCCGGGGAACGGGGCGCACCCGGGGCGGCCCATGACGCCCCCGGCCTTCCCCCCGGCCCCTCCTTCGCCTACTCCCCCGCCTGCTCCTTCGCCCAGGCCAGGTCCTCCTCGGTCGGGGCGTCGTCCTGGGTGAGGCTGCGCCGCCAGTACCCGCTGAACTCCACGGCCTTCCTGGGCAGCCCGCGCTCCTCGACCAGATGGCGGCGCAGGGCCCGTACCGCCCCCGCCTCACCGGCCAGCCACGCGGCCCCGGTCCCGGCGGGCAGCCGGGCCGCCCGCACCGCGTCCGGCAATGCCCCGCCCCGGTCCCGGTGCACCCAGTGGACGGTCACGTCGCCGGGCGAGCCGAGCGGCTGCTCCTCCGCCGCGTCGGCGACCTCGATCCAGGCGAGCGCCCGCGCCCCGGCCGGCAGGGACTCCAACAGGGTCCCGATCGCGGGGAGCGCCGTCTCGTCGCCGGCCAGCAACAGCCAGTCGGCGGCGGGCAGCGGCCGGGCGTACAGCGACGACGGGCCGACCATGCCGAGCACATCGCCCGGTCGGGCGTCCCGGCCCCAGCGGGCGGCGGGGCCGTCGTCGCCGTGGAGCACGAAGTCGACCGTCATCCGGCCGGTCCGGCGGTCGTACCCCCGGACGGTGAAGCTCCGCATCAGCGGGCGCTCGGTTTCGGGGATCGCGAGGTACGCCTCGTACCACCGCATGCCGTACGTGTCGTCGGCATCCGGCTCCGGCAGCCGGGGCACGCCCTGCCCCTCCCTCGGGAAACAGAGCTTCATCTGCTGGTCGGGGCGGTCCTCCATGAGCTCCGCCGGCGCGTCTCCGGTGAAGGTGACGCGCGCCGTTCGCGGAGTGATCCGCTCCACTCCGACGACCCGTACGTACGACACGGTCAACGCCTGCCCCATAGCGACGCCCGCCTCTCCGGCTGATAGTTTACGGCGTAAGGAATTACCCGGGAGAAGTTACTTTACGGCGTAAGGAGTCGCAAGTGGTGGTCTTTGCCGGACAGGGCGACGCCCGCCGATCGATGTCCCTGCTGTGGCGTGCCGACCGGCCGGAGCCCCAGGACCGGCGCCCCGGCCCCGGCCCCCGGCCGGTGCTGAGCGTCGACGCGATCGTGACCGCCGCGATCGCCGTCGCGGACGAGGACGGCATGGCCGCGCTCTCGATGCGCGCGGTGGGCGAGCGGCTGGGCCGCACCGCGATGGCGCTCTACACCTACGTCCCCAGCAAGGGCGAGCTGCTGGACCTGATGTACGACGCGGTCCACGCCGAACTGCCCACGGAGTACGACGAAACCGGCAACTGGCGTGCCGGGCTGACCGATTGGGCGCGGGACACGCTCGAATTCCACCTGCGCCACCCCTGGGTGCTCCAGGTCTCCCAGGCCCGCCCGGTCCTCGGCCCGCACGAGTACGCGGGGCTGGACACCCTCGTGCGCCTGCTGAACGCGACCGGACTGGAAGCGCACCTGCTGCGGCGGCTGGTCGGCACCCTGTCCCACTTCGTGCGCGGCTGCGCCGGGACGGTCGCCGAGGCGCGGCAGGCCGCGGCGGTGACGGGCGAGTCGGACGAGGAGTGGTGGTTCGCCCGCTCGGCGCTGCTGGGCGAGGTGGCGCCCGACTTCGCGGACCGTTATCCGAGCCTGGTCGCGATGGAGACCGGGTCCGCCCCGGGGTCGCCGGCCCCGGCGCCCGGCGAGGCGGCGGTGCCGTACCTGGAGCGCGAGGCGCGGGAGACGTTCGACGTCGGGCTCGGGGTACTGCTCGACGGAATCGAGGCGGCGATCGGGCGCACGACGGCGCCGTGATTCGCGAATCGCCGCCGCGACGCCCGGCGTCGGGCATCGCGGCGGCGACGGGTCGACTCCGGCCCGGGCCAGAAACCGAACCAGCGACCGCAGATCACGTCACGGCTTGGGCAGGGCACACCCCGGACGGTCGAGGTCGAACTTGTTGCCGGTGCCGATGCAGGGCACGATGCCGTACGTCTGCTGGGCGTAGTTGATGCCCTCGCGCACCGTCACATTGCCGCTCTCGTCGACCTCGCACGGGTTGTTGTCCGTGCACTCCTGACCATCCTCGTTGCCGGTGTTGTTGACGGCGACGACCTTGCCGGTCGCGTTGTCGATCACCGGGGAGCCGGACGTACCGCCGATGGTCTGGCAGGCGGAGGTGTAGCGGACCGAGTCCTTCCAGGTCCACTCCCCTTCCTTGAGGCGGTAGACGAAGCCGTCGACGTTGCAGGCGTACGTGCGCTTCCAGTAGCCCGACACGACGGTGATCGCGGTGCCCTGGACCGGGTGCGCGGTGTTGAGCTCCAGCGCCTTGATGCCGTAGGTGCTCTCGATCTGGGCGTAGGTGCTGGTGAGTTCGTACACCGAGATGTCGGTGTCGGTCATCGTCCCGTACGCGATCTTGCCGGCCCGCAGGGTTCCGACGCCGCTGCCCGAGGCGTTCAGCAGGGTGAAGCTGCGGGTGGACGGCTGGTCGAACACGACCTCGCCGGGGCCCGGGAATCCGGACTCCATGCAGTGCCCGTTGGAGAGCACGAGCGCGGGGTCGCCGGGCTGGGAGTCGGGGGTGCGGACGACGGAGCCGGAACAGTTGCTGAGCGCCACGGTCCCGGCGAAGTTGACCGCCTTGGGCCGGGCCTTCTCCTTGACCGCGGTGGGCGCCGCCGCTTCGTGGCCGGTTGCCGCGGTTGCGGGCGCGACACCTGCCCCGAGGAGCAGGACGGCGAACAGCGCACCGACGAGAGGCTTCTTCATGTGGGGGTCCCCTCAAGTGACCTGAGCAGGGGTCCTGATGGCCCCTACCCACCGAAGTTTCCTTCGGATTTGACATGCGCATGGTGGCGCACTGGAGGGGGCCCCACAAGGGGCGGTTTCAAGCCGTCGGTCTCAGGCGGCGGTCGGCTCCACCGGGATCCACAGCTCAGCCGATGCCTCCCCCGCGACCGGCGACGGCCCGACGCGCAGGATCTCGGGACCGGGCCTGCTCCGGTACGGATTGGACGGGAACCACTGGGTGAACACGTCCCGCCACAGGAACTGGAGCGCCTCGGGATAGGGTCCGGAGTTCTCGAAGACGGCCCATGTGCCCGCCGCGACCACCAGCACATCCAGGTCATCGGGCGTCGCCTCCGCTCCCGTCACCACCGCGTGGTAGTAGTCGAATTCGGTCCCCTCCGCACGGCTCTCCGCGAGGTTGTCGCTCACCTGGACGATGCCCTCCGGCTGCTGATCGGACAGCGCCGCGATGCGCCCCACGGTCTCCGTGCCGATGCCCCGGATGAACTCGGCGATGGCCAGGTTGACCCCCTCGTGCACGAGCGGAACCCGCACCTTCTTGCCGACCACGCGGAACTCGCCCTTCGCCACGATCCGGTACTCCATGCTGCTGCTCCCTTCGACCACGAGACGGAAGGACATCCGGGGCTGGGACCGCAGAACCGCACCGGTCCGCCGGGCCTCGCCCGGACCGACGCCGTGCATGGCCCGGAACGCCCGCGCGAACGCCTCGCCCGAGGAGTAGCCGTAGCGCACGGCGACCTCCAGCAGCGTCCGCTCCCCGTTCAGCACCTCGGCGCCCGCGAGCGTCAGCCGCCTGCGTCGGACGTACTCCGACAGCGGCATCCCGGCCAGCGCGGAGAACATCCGCCGGAAGTGGTACTCCGACGTCATGGCGATCCGGGCCAGCTCGGCCGCCTCGATCCGCTGATCGAGGCGGCCCTCGATGTGCTCCATGGCCTGGTTCAGCTTCTCCAGCACCCCGGCCTCCTTCCCTTACGGACACCCACGTTAGGAAGAGTGCACCCCGGCGCACCCGACACTCCGTGCCCGGATCGGTCGGGTCGGTCGGATCGGTCGGGTCGGTCGGATCGGTCGCGCCAGTGCGCCGAAGCGGGCCGGATCGGTACGGTGCGACGCCTCAGCGCCTCGTGTTTCGGCCGTCCGCTCGCGCCGCCTTGAGCACGTCGTACCCGACGAAGTCGAACATCCGGTGCCCCTGCGGGAGTTCGCGCGGCTCACCGGTGAAGCGGTGTGCGCCGACGCCGTACCCCGCGTCCGGTTCGGACAGCCACTGTCGGTCGAAGCCGCGCTCCTCGAACCACTCGCAGACCAGCGGCACCCGGTCGGGCGCAGCGCGGTTCCTCGTCCAGACGACGGTGCCGCCGGGTCTGCACAGCCGGGTGCAGATGTCGATGGTGTGCTCGATGTCGGCATCGACGATGTTGCCGAACACGCCGCAGACCAGCACGAGATCGGCCGGTGCCAGATCGAGATAGTGATCGGTGAGCGAGGCGTCGCCCGTCACCACATCCACCTGGGTGAGCCCCGCATTGCGGGCCAACTCCCTTGCCGATGCGGTGTTTCCGGGGTCCAGTTCCACCAGCCGGGCCCGGACGTCGTCGCGCCGGGGGTGGTCCGCCAGCACGCCGACGAGGTCGCGGCCCTGGCCGGCGCACACGCTGATCACCCGCAGCGGACCGGGGGATGCGGTGTCGAGGGCGTCCCGAATCCGGTCCTCGACGGCCCGCAGCCGCCGCGCCAGCCATGAATCGGGGATGTCGTACGCGTCGTGCCAGGCCTGCCAGTCCATGGCGGGGACCCTACGACGGGGGTGCCGGGCACGTCATGCGATTTCTGCCGGGGCCCGTCGCCCCTGTACGACGGGAGCGGCCGCCACAGGGCTACGCGGCCTCCGTCGCGGCCGCTTCCCTCGACAGCCGCACCGCCCGGCGCAGGCTCAGGCCCGGCTCGGCCCTGCGCAGTGCCTTGACCGCCACGACCGCGTCGAGCGGACCCCGGTGACCGCCCGCCCTGATCCGGCGCCCCGCCCAGCGGCCCCGCACCTCGGCGTCCGGTGCGCCGGCCGCGCCGGCGACCACGGCGAGGGCCCGCTCCATGCCTGGGCGTTCCTCCGCGCCCGCCGTCTCCAGCGCCTGCCGGAGCACCGCACCGATGGCTGCCGCGTCGCGCGCCACGACCACGGCCATATCCTGCTCCCCGTTTCCGATCATGCGGTCCTGGTCCCCGGGAGGAGTTGCTCTCTCACCCGGGTCGAGCCACATCCGAGGTACGGAGGAGGCGCCGGGGTCCCGAAGACCCTTCTGTTCTGCCTTCCGCACCCGCATGTCCCTCGGTCAGGCCGCGTGCGCTTCGAACCAGAGAGAGCCGAGGTCATGGCCGGGCGTGAGGCGCACATCGGCATCCAGGGCGGCTGCGAGGCTCCTGAGGAGTTCGATCGTCGGCGCTGTACCGCCCTCCTCGATGCACTCGATGTCGTCCTCCTCCATGCCGGTACGTCCGGCCGGCTCGGCCACGCTGAGCCCAAGCGCGGTGCGGCGGCCGTAGAGAGCCTTACCGAAGGCCGGAGCCTCTCGAATGGCAATCCGTTCCGGATCCTCCGTCCGGACACCCGAGGCAATCCAGCGGCTGTGCTGTCCGGCCATCGCGCTTTCCTCAAGTCGCACGGATCGCTCATACGACGGTCGACCGGACGACGAGCCCATACGTCACGCCCGCACGCCCCGAACGCCTCCCGCGTCGTGGCGCATCTCACCCGTCCGTGTCCGTCACGCCCCCGTTCCACCGCATTCGAAGCCCCGCCCCCGTCCCCGCCCGGCGTTCCCACGGTCCCGGACAGTGGGCGCATGGCTATGGAAGACGGGGCGGGCGGGCGGAAATACCCGGGTGGGGCAACCGGACGCGAAAGGCCGGGCAGCGCGCGGGGCGCGGTCGTAAGCTCCCAGACATGCAGGTCATCCAGTCCACGAAGCTCGCCAACGTCTGTTACGAAATCCGGGGCCCCGTGCTTGAGGAGGCGATGCGGCTGGAAGCGGCCGGTCACCGCATCCTCAAGCTGAACACCGGCAACCCTGCCGCGTTCGGGTTCGAGTGCCCGCCCGAGATCCTCGAGGACATACTGCGCAACCTCTCCGGGGCGCACGGCTACGGCGACGCGAAGGGGCTGCTGTCCGCGCGGCGGGCGGTGATGCAGCACTACCAGACCAAGGGGATCGACCTCGACGTCGAGGACATCTACCTGGGCAACGGTGTCTCCGAGCTGATCCAGATGTCGATGCAGGCGCTGCTCGACGACGGCGACGAGGTCCTCGTACCGGCTCCGGACTATCCGCTGTGGACCGCTTCGGTGTCGCTGGCCGGCGGTACGGCCGTGCACTACCGGTGCGACGAGCAGTCCGACTGGATGCCGGACCTCGCCGACATCGAGCGGAAGATCACCGACCGCACCAAGGCCCTCGTGATCATCAACCCGAACAACCCGACGGGTGCGGTGTACGACGACGAGATGCTGCGCGGGCTGACCGAGATCGCCCGGCGCCACAACCTGGTCGTCTGCTCCGACGAGATCTACGACCGGATCCTGTACGACGGCGCGACCCACACCCCGACCGCGACGATCGCCCCCGATCTGATGGTGCTCACCTTCAACGGGCTCTCCAAGAACTACCGGGTGGCCGGGTACCGCTCGGGGTGGCTGGCGGTCTGCGGCCCGAAGGCGCACGCCTCCTCGTACATCGAGGGGCTGACGATCCTCGCCAACATGCGGCTCTGCGCCAACATGCCCTCGCAGCACGCCGTGGCCACCGCGCTCGGCGGGCGGCAGTCGATCGACGACCTGGTGCTGCCCGGCGGGCGGATCCTGGAGCAGCGCGATGCCGCGTACGACCTGCTGACGCAGATCCCGGGCGTGACCTGTGTGAAGCCGAAGGGGGCGCTGTATCTCTTCCCGCGCCTGGATCCCAAGGTCTACAAGATCAAGGACGACCGGCAGATGGTCCTCGATCTGCTGCGGGCCGAGAAGATCATGGTGGTGCACGGCACCGGGTTCAACTGGCCGGAGCCCGATCACTTCCGGGTGGTGACGCTGCCGTCGACCGAGGATCTGACGGACGCGGTGAGCCGGATCGGGCGCTTCCTGGACGGATACGGCCAGCCGTAGGGCCGGCCGCCGGGGATTCCACAGGAACCAGGAATCGAACTCGGACAACTTTAGACTAATTCCAAGGTAGGATGGTTCCACTGCAACACCAGGAGGCCATCCATGTACGAACCGATCCGCACCAAATCGGTCCACACACCGGCCGACCACGCCGACGACTTCCCGCACCGTTCCCGCGAGGAAGAGCTGGACATCCAGCTCGCCG
>NZ_JBEXPH010000070.1:0-41252 GCF_040611955.1 Streptomyces sp. NPDC006510
CGCCCCGGCTCCGGTCGTCGCCCCGACGGCCCCCGTCGACGAAGGCGCGTACGTCACGCCGCTGGTCCGCAAGCTCGCCGCCGAGAGCGGCGTCGACCTGGGCGCGGTCAAGGGCACCGGCGTCGGTGGCCGTATCCGCAAGCAGGACGTCGTCGCCGCCGCGGAGGCCGCCAGGGCCGCCGCCGCTGCCCCGGCTCCGGCCGCCGCCGCTGCTCCGAGCGTCTCCAAGGCGCCGAAGCTGGAGGCGTCCCCGCTGCGCGGTCAGACGGTCAAGATGACCCGCATGCGCAAGGTCATCGGCGACAACATGATGAAGGCGCTGCACTCGCAGGCCCAGCTGACCTCGGTCGTCGAGGTCGACGTCACCAAGCTGATGAAGCTGCGTGCCAAGGCCAAGGACGCGTTCGCCGCCCGTGAGGGCGTCAAGCTGTCCCCGATGCCGTTCTACGTCAAGGCGGCGGCCCAGGCGCTGAAGGCCCACCCGGTCGTCAACGCCCGGATCAACGAGGACGAGGGCACCATCACGTACTTCGACTCGGAGAACATCGGCATCGCCGTGGACGCCGAGAAGGGTCTGATGACGCCGGTCATCAAGGGTGCGGGCGACCTGAACATCGCCGGTATCTCGAAGAAGACCGCCGAGCTGGCCGGCAAGGCCCGTGGTGGCGGCCTGACGCCGGACGACATGTCCGGTGCCACCTTCACCATCAGCAACACCGGCTCGCGCGGTGCGCTCTTCGACACCGTCATCGTGCCGCCGAACCAGGCAGCCATCCTGGGCATCGGCGCCACCGTCCGCCGCCCGGTGGTCATCGACCACCCGGACCTCGGCGAGACGATCGCGGTGCGCGACATGACGTACCTCTCGCTCTCCTACGACCACCGTCTGGTGGACGGCGCGGACGCCGCCCGTTACCTGACCTCGGTCAAGGCGATCCTGGAGGCCGGTGAGTTCGAGGTCGAGCTCGGCCTCTGAGCACCGCGGCTGTAACCAGCCTCACCAGCGGCGCCCCCGTCCGGAACACTTCCGGACGGGGGCGCCGCCGTATTGTCTAGGTTCTGTCCGGCGGGCCGCGCCCTGTCCGACCCTGATCCGCCGGACAGGCCCTAGACACCACCGGTCGCCCCGGCAATCGTGATGGTGCGGACAGCACCGGTTTGCCCCGAAGGAGCCCCTCATGACCCCGCCCGTCGTCCACTCGCTGCGCGAACAGATCCGCGAGCACATCGTGGACGGGATCGTCAGCGGGCGCTGGAAGCCCGGTGAGCGGATCGTGGAGCGCCGGATCGCCACCGAGCTGGAGGTCAGCCAGACGCCCGTGCGCGAGGCGCTGCGGGAGCTGGAGACGCTCCGGCTGATCGAGTCGGCGCCCAACAAGGGCGTACGGGTCCGCAATCTCACCGCCGCCGACCTGGAGGAGAGCTACCCGGTACGGGCCGGTCTGGAGCAGATCGCGGCGGAGCTGGCGGCCCCGGCACTCGGCGAGGACTGCTCGCGCCTCACGCCGTATGTGACGGCGCTCTACGAGGCGGACCGGCTGGCCGACGGCGAGGCGCAGGTACGGCACACCGTGGGCTTCCACCGCGAGATGGTGCGGGCCGCCGGGAACGCGGTGCTGCTGCACACCTGGGAGGGGCTGGGCATCGAGGTGTTCACCGCCCTGTCGATCCGGTGGCTGGGCACGGTGCAGAAGTCGTACGCGGAGGAGCACGAGGCGCTGATCGAGGCGTTCCTGCGCAAGGACCCGGACATCGGGGCGCTGGTCAAGGCGCATGTGCTCGGCTGCGCGCCGCGCGCCTGAGGCTCAACACGTGTCGCGGCCGGGCGGCCCGAGGCCGTACGCGGGCCGTACGCATCTGTCGTGAGGGGTGCTCGCCTGTGCAGGCGGGCGCCCTTTTTGCGCTTTAAATCCCGTCACTCCGTGCCCCGTTTCGCGGCACCGCATGCCACTTTCTTCATATCGAGAAGTTTTGCCCCTCATCCTTTGATCGATCATCGATCGGCGACTTACAGTTCACTCCGCGGGCCCACCGGCCCCATCGCCCTGTCCTGCCAGTCAGGGCCTTCTCCACCCCCCTCCACTCCGGAAGGCGGCGATCATGACCGACCCCGTAGGAAAGCTTCCGAGCGAGCTCGACCAGCTCCCGGACCGTGACCCCGAGGAGACCGCCGAATGGGCGGCCTCCCTGGACGCCGTCACCAAGGCCGCGGGCCCGCACCGCGCCGCGTACCTGATGCGGCGCTCGCTCCAGCACGCGGAGGGCGCCGGCATCGCGCTGCCCAAGCTGCTGGAGACCGATTACGTCAACACCATCCCGACCGCCGCCGAGCCCGCGTTCGACGGCGATCTGGAGATGGAGTCCCGGATCACCGCCTGGAACCGCTGGAACGCGGCGGCGATGGTCACCCGCGGCTCCCGGTTCGGCGTCGGCGGCCACATCGCCACCTTCGCCTCGGCGGCCTGGCTCTACGAGACCGGCTTCAACCACTTCTTCCGCGGCAAGGAGCGGGACGGCTCCGGCGACCAGCTCTACATCCAGGGCCACGCCTCCCCCGGCATCTACGCCCGCGCCTTCCTCGACGGCCGGCTGAACGAGCGGCAGCTCGACAACTTCCGTCAGGAGGCGGGCGGCGACGGCCTGCCGTCCTACCCGCACCCGCGGCGGCTGCCCTGGCTGTGGGAGTTCCCCACCGTGTCGATGGGCCTCGGCCCGCTCTCGGCGATCTACCAGGCGCGCTTCAACCGCTACCTCGCCAACCGCAACATCAAGGACACGTCGAACTCGCACGTCTGGGCCTTCCTCGGCGACGGCGAGATGGACGAGCCCGAGTCGACCGCCGCCCTCGCCCTCGCGGCCCGTGAGCGGCTCGACAACCTGACCTTCGTCATCAACTGCAACCTGCAGCGCCTCGACGGCCCGGTCCGCGCCAACTTCCGTGTGGTCCAGGAGCTGGAGGGCGCGTTCCGCGGCGCCGGCTGGAACGTCGTCAAGACGCTCTGGGGCAGCGCCTGGGACGAGCTGTTCCAGCTGGACACCACCGGTGCGCTGGTCCGCCGGCTCCGGGAGGTCCCGGACGCGCAGTTCCAGACGTACGCCACCCGCGACGTCGCGTACATCCGCGAGCACTTCTTCGGCGCCGAGCCCGCGCTCGCCGAGCTGGCGAAGCTGCTCACCGACGCGAAGATCGCCGAGTGCTTCTACACCTCGCGCGGCGGCCACGAGGCCCGCAAGGTGTACGCGGCGTACCGGGCGGCCCTGGAACACAAGGGCGCGCCGACCGTGATCCTCGCCCAGACGGTGAAGGGCTACACGCTCGGCAAGGGCTTCGAGTCCAAGAACGCCAACCACCAGATGAAGAAGCTGACGGTGGACGAGTTCAAGGACATGCGCGAGCTGCTCGGGCTCCCGATCCCGGACAGCGCCTTCGCCGACGGCCTGGTGCCCTACGGCCACCCGGGCGCCGACTCCCCGGAGGTCCGTTACCTCCAGGAGCGCCGTGCCGCCCTCGGCGGTCCCGCCCCGGCCCGCCGGGTGCACGCGGTGGCACTGCCCCAGCCCGAGGAGCGGGCGTTCGCCGCGCTGAAGAAGGGCTCCGGCAAGCAGGAGATGGCCACCACGATGGCCTTCGTGCGCCTGGTCAAGGACCTGATGCGGGACAAGGAGACCGGCCGGCGCTGGGTTCCGATCGTCCCGGACGAGGCCCGTACCTTCGGCATGGAGTCGCTGTTCCCGTCGGCCGGTATCTACTCACCGCTGGGCCAGACGTACGAGCCGGTCGACCGCGACCAGCTGATGTACTACAAGGAGGCCAAGGACGGCCAGATCCTCAACGAGGGGATCACCGAGGCCGGGGCCATGGCCGACTTCATCGCCGCGTCGACGTCGTACGCGACGCACGGCGAGACGATGATCCCCTTCTACATCTTCTACTCGATGTTCGGCTGGCAGCGGACCGGCGACCAGATGTGGCAGCTCGCCGACCAGCTCGGCAAGGGCTTCATCGTCGGTGCCACCGCGGGCCGTACGACGCTGACCGGTGAGGGCCTCCAGCACGCGGACGGCCACTCGCACCTGATCGCCGCCACGAACCCCGCGTCGCTCAACTACGACCCGGCGTTCGCGTACGAGATCGCGGTGATCGTCAAGGACGGTCTGCGCCGGATGTACGGCCCCGAGGCCGAGAACGTCTTCTACTACCTGACGGTCTACAACGAGCCGAAGCCGCAGCCCGCGATGCCGGAAGGCGTCGAGGAGGGCATCGTCAAGGGCCTGTACCGCTTCAAGGAGGGCACCCCGGCCTCGGCGGACGCCCCGCGGGTCCAGCTGCTGGCCTCCGGTACGGCGATCCACTGGTCCCTTCAGGCGCAGGAGCTGCTGGCCGCGGACTGGGGGGTCACGGCCGACGTCTGGTCCGCCACCTCCTGGGGCGAGCTGCGCCGCGAGGCGCTGGAGTGCGACGAGGCGCTGCTCCGCGGTGAGCAGCGGGTGCCGTACGTGACCCAGGCGCTGGAGGGCGCACCGGGTCCGGTCGTCGCGGTCAGCGACTGGATGCGTCAGGTCCCGGACCAGATCAGCCAGTGGGTGGAGCAGGACTGGACCTCGCTCGGTACGGACGGCTTCGGCCTCTCCGACACACGCGACGCGGCCCGCCGCCACTTCGGCGTCGACGCCCGGTCGATCGCGGTCGCGGCCCTGGCCCAGCTGGCCCGCCGCGGCGAGGTGACCGCATCCTCGGTGAAGGAGGCCCGGGAGCGGTACGGGCTGTGATGTGACGGCGGCCGGGCACACGCCCGGCCGCCCCGCACGGCGTGCGGCCACAATGTCCGCATGCGTGCTGCCCGTCTCATCCGAATGGTGCTGCTCCTGCAGTCCCGCCCCGCCATGACCGCCGCCGAGCTCGCCCGGGAGCTGGAGGTGTCCGAGCGGACCGTGACCCGGGACGCGCAGGCGCTCTCGGAGGCGGGCGTCCCGGTGTACGCGGACCGGGGCCGGGCCGGGGGCTACCGGCTGGTCGGCGGTTACCGCACCCGCCTCACCGGCCTCGCCCGGAACGAGGCCGAGGCGCTCTTCCTCTCCGGACTGCCGTCCGCCCTGCGCGAGATGGGCCTGGAGGACGCCGCGTCCGCCGCCCGGCTCAAGGTGTCGGCGGCCCTGCTGCCCTCGCTGCGGGACGCCTCCGACAGTGCCGGCCGGCGCTTCCATCTGGACGCCCCCGGCTGGTACCAGGAGCCGGTCACACCCGAACTGCTGCCGGCCGTCGCCGAGGCCGTCTGGGACGACCGGATCGTCCGTGCCCGCTACCGCCGCGGTGGCGAGGGCGGCGAGGTGGAGCGGGAGATGGCACCGTACGGGCTGGTCCTGAAGGCCGGGGTCTGGTACGTCTGCGCCCGGGTGGGGGACGACTTCCGGGTGTACCGGATCGACCGGTTCTCGGCCGTGACGGTGTCGGACGAGCGGTTCGAGCGCGACGAGCGGTTCGATCTGCCGGGTTTCTGGGACGAGCGGGCCGCCCAGTTCGCCCGCTCGCTCCTGCGGACCGAGGTGACGGTTCGGGTGTCGCCGGAGGGTGTACGCCGACTGCCGTACACCATGGACCGTTCGGCGGTCCACG
This sequence comes from Streptomyces sp. NPDC006510, assembly GCF_040611955.1. NCBI lineage: Bacteria > Bacillati > Actinomycetota > Actinomycetes > Kitasatosporales > Streptomycetaceae > Streptomyces > Streptomyces sp. NPDC006510. Next base: position 5,615 of record NZ_JBEXPH010000070.1, read on the forward strand.
ACGCCCTGGAGGCGGCCGGCCCGCCCGATGCCGAGGGGTGGCTCACGGTCACCCTGCGGGTCGAGTCCGACGAGGTCGCCTACAGTCAACTGCTGTCCCTGGGGCCGGAGTCGGAGGTCCTGGAACCGGCCGCGCTGCGGGACCGTTTCGCCGCGGCCGCCGGACGTCTGCGCGAGCTCTATCGCTGAGGGCTGCTTCTTCCCGGCGTCCGCGTGCGTCGTCTGCCGCCAGGGCCGATGCTTGACCCGTGATGGACGAGACGGAGTTCTGGGAGATCGTCGACAGCACCCGCGTGGCCGCCGAGGGCGACCCCGAGGACCAGGCCGACCTGCTCGTCGAACGGCTGGTGCGGCTCGATCCCGACGCGGTGCTGGACTTCGCCCGGCACTTCGAGGCCCGTTTCAACCGCGCCTACCGCTGGGACCTGTGGGGCGCCGCCGCCGTGCTGCTCGGCGGCGCGAGCGACGACGCCTTCGACTACTTCCGCTGCTGGCTGATCGGCCAGGGCCGGGAGATCTTCGAGGGCGCCCTGCACGCCCCGGACAGCCTCGCCGATCTCCTCGACGACTTCGACGAGGAGATCGACGGGGACGCCGAGGATCTCGGCTACGCCGCCGACGAGGCGTACGAACAGCTCACCGGCGTGGTCGCCCCGGACCTCGGCCTGCCGCCCCAGGCCGCCGAGCCCGAGGGGGCCCCGGTGGACTTCGAGGACGAAGCGGCCCTGGCGGAACGCTTCCCCTCGCTCTGGGAACGGTTCGGGCCCGGCTGACGGGCCCTGCCGCGGCATCGCCTCAGAAGTGGGTTCCGCCGTCGATCCGGATCTCCGTACCGGTGATGAAGGCCCCGTCCCGGGAGCCGAGCATCGCGACGACACCGGCGACGGTGTCCGGGCTGGCGAAGCCCGTCCCGAGCGCCGGGGACAGCTTCATGAAGAGCGACATGTCGGCGTCGGCGGGCAGCCCCGGGCCGTTGCCGCTGGTCATGTCGGAGGAGATCGAGCCGGGCGCGACGGCGACGAAGCGCAGCCCCTGCTTGCTGTACTCGCTCGCCAGCGCGTGCGTCATCGACTGGATGCCGCCCTTGCTCGCCGCGTACGCCGACATATAGGGGTGCGCGAAACTCGCCGAGGTGGAGGAGAAGTTCACGACGGCCGGCTCGTTGCCCGCCAGCAGGGCCGGTATCGCCTCGCGGATCATCAGGAAGGTACCCGTGAGGTTGACCGCGAGGATCTTGTTGAAGAACTCCAGCGTCGTCTTGTGGGTGTGCTCGGAGCGCAGGATTCCGGCTGCGTTGACCAGCACGTCGAGCCCGCCGAGGGTCTCCACGGCGGAGGCGACGCCGACCCGGACCGCGGCCTCGTCCGAGATGTCCAGGACGAGGGTGGTGAGGCGCCCGGCGGTGCCGTTCGCCACGGCCGTGTCGTACGTGGCCTTCAGCCCGGCCTCGTTGACGTCGGCCGCGACGACGTGGCCGCCCTCGGCGAGGACGCGGTGGACGGTGGCCTGTCCGATGCCGGAGCCGCCTCCGGTGATGAGTGCGCGGCGGCCTTCGTAGCGGTTCATGTCTGTATCTCTCCCGATCCCGGTGACTGCCCGGTGACTGCTGTCCCGAAGCGTCTCGGCGGCGCCCCGATGACGTCCCGATCGATGTCCACCGTACGCCCAGGTGGCACGTTTTGCCACGACGGCATTTCGCGCACACCTCTCCCCCTGCGGGGTAATCTCCTGGGAATGAGCACCGAGCCGAGTCAGCCTTCCCTCACCGAGCGCCGGAAGGCCGCGACCCAGCTGGACATCGCGCGCGCCGCGGCCGCGCTCTTCGCCGAGCACGGGCCCGACGGCACCACGGCGGAGGACATTGCCGGCCGGGCGGGCGTGGCGCTGCGCACCTTCTACCGCTACTTCCGTTCCAAGCAGGACGCGGTGGGCCCGCTGCTCTCCGGCGGCGCCGAGCGCTGGCGGGCGCTGCTGGAAGCGGCCGAGCCCGGGGACTCGCTCGCCGGAATCCTGGAGCGGGCGGTCACCGAGGCGCTGCGGGTGCCGGGCGCGGACGCCGCCGAGCAGCTCGGCTGGACGCGCGGGCTGCTGCGGGCGGCGGCCCAGGACCCGGCACTGCGCGCCGTCTGGTACCGGGTCAATCAGGATTCGGAGGAGCGGCTGCTGCCGGTGCTGGCCCGGCTGGCGGGCGACGGGGTGGACCCGCTGGAGGTCCGGCTCGCCGCGGCCGCCGCCACGGACGCCGTCCGGGTCGCGCTGGAGGCCTGGGCGGAGACGGACGCCCCGACGACCGGGCCCGGTTCACCCGCCGAACTGGCGGTGCGCTGCCTGCACGAACTCATGGGCGGCATGCGGCTGTTCAAGGACTGAGCGGGAAACGAGGGGTCACGGGGCGAGCGAGCGGCCCATCATCACGTCGTCGACGTAACGCCCGTCGAGGAAGAACTCACCGGGCAGCACTCCCTCGACGACGAACCCCTCCGACTCGTACAGGGCGCGCGCGGGCGCGTTGTGCCCGAGGACCCGCAGCGTCATCCGGTTCGCCCCGTCGCCGCGCGCCGCCACGAAAGCGGCCCGCAGCAGGGCCCTGGCGACACCGCGGCCGCGCGCCCGGTCGGCCACGGCGAGGCCCTGTATCTGCCGGACATGGGTGTTGCAGGCCAGCGGGGTCGGCGGGACCAGCCTGATGTACCCGGCCAGGTACGACTCGCCCGCCTCGTCCCGCGCCTCGGCCACCAGGAAGTCCTCGGGCCGGTGGCGGTCGTCGAAGAACGGCGCGTACGGCGGCTGCGGCCTGGGCGCCACGGCGTGCAGGGTCGACCAGGTGGCGCGGTCGAGTTCACCGAGAGCGGCTTCGTCAAAGAGAGCGGCGGGACGGACGGGGCAGGTATGGATCTCAGACATGCGCGTCACTGTGCCATGGCGTCCCCGGTCCGGTCAGCCCGGTTTCGCCGCTGCCCGGCACACCGGTGACACTAAGGGCCGTCGCGGCCTGGCAGGTGGGCGCGACGGGGCCGCTGGGGCAGGATGGACCCCATGCTGCCCTCCCGTATCGCTGTCACCGGAGCATCTGGATTCATCGGAGCGGCGCTGGTGCGCTCGCTGCGGGCCGACGGGCACGAGGTGGTACGCCTCGTGCGGCACCCGGCGCGGGCCGGCGACGAGGTGGAGTGGGCCCCCAAGCGGGGGTACGTCGATGTGGCGGGCCTGGTGGGCTGCGACGCCGTCGTCCATCTCGCCGGGGCCGGGGTCGGCGACCACCGCTGGACAGCCGCGTACAAGCGGGAGATCCGGGACAGCCGGGTGCTCGGGACGGCGGCGATCGCCGAGGCGGTCGCCTCGCTGGACGTACCGCCGAAGGTGCTGCTGTCCGGGTCGGCGATCGGCTACTACGGCGACACCGGGGACCGCGCCGTCGACGAGAGCGCCCCGGCCGGTGAGGGGTTCCTGCCGTCCGTCTGCGTGGAGTGGGAGGCGGCCACGGCCGCCGCGCAGGAGGCGGGCGTACGAACGGTGCACGCGCGCACCGGTCTGGTCGTCGGCCGTGAGGGCGGGGCCTGGGGCCGGCTCTTCCCGCTGTTCCGGGCGGGGCTCGGCGGTCGGCTGGGCAACGGGCGCCAGTACTGGAGCTTCATCGCGCTGCACGACGAGGTCGCGGCGCTGCGCCACATCCTGGACACGGAGTCGCTGTCGGGCCCGGTGAATCTGACCGGCCCCGACCCCGTCACCAACGGCGAGGTGACGGCCGCGATGGGGCGGGTGCTGCACCGCCCCACGCTCTTCACCGCTCCGGCACCGGCCCTGCGGATCGTCCTGGGGGACTTCGCGGAGGATGTGCTGGCCAGCCAGCGGGTGCTTCCGGGTCAGTTGCTGGACTCGGGCTTCGTGTTCGCCTTCCCGGGAATCGACGCGGCGATCCGCGCGGCGCTGCGCTGAGCACGGCACCGCACTGAGCACTTCGCCGCGCTGAGCGCGGCACCGCACTGAGCGTGACACCGGCCGGCGCGCCCGCTGCGCATTCGGACGGACATGCGACCCCGTGCAACGGTGCCCCGGGTGCGCGCGACTGCGCCTTCGTCGGCCGCCCCTCTAGCCTCCTTGCGAACTCGGGCATTCCGGGGGCCTGTTGGGGGCAAGAGCCTCCCACCAGTCGCGCCGACTCGGGGAGGGGCACGTGCTCAGCACGGCACACCACGCGGACGTCGTCATCATCGGGGCCGGGATCGCCGGCCTGTCAGCCGCCCACCGACTGACCAGTGCAGGGGTAACCGTCAGCGTCCTGGAGGCGGGCCCCCGGGTCGGCGGCCGGATGACCACCGCCGACCTGGACGGCTTCCGGCTCGACCATCTCGGCCCGCTCCTCAGCACCTCCTACCCGGCCCTGCGCATGACGCCGGGCCTCGGAGGGCTGGTACTGCGCAACTTCGCCCCGGGGGTCCTCGTCCACAGCGAGGGACGTCAGTACCGGACCGGCGATGTACGGGGCGCGCGGGGCGCATTCAAGGCAGCGCGCGCCCTCGCAAGCGCCCCCCGTCCACCGATGGGCGGGCCGATCGACCAGGCCCGGCTGGGCGCCGCCCTGTCCCGGCTCGCCGCTACCCCGTCCGCCCGCATCCTGGCCCGGCCCGAACAGACCGCGCTCGCCGCGCTGTCCCACCGCGGCCTGCCCTCCCGTACGGTCAACGGCTTCCTGCGCCCGCTGCTCACCGCGCTGCTCAGCGACCCCGGGCTCAGCACGTCCAGCCGGTTCGCCGATCTCGCCCTGCGCGGTTACGCCCGCGGCAGGCTGTGCGTGCCCGCGGGCGGCGCGGCGACGCTGCCCGAACTCCTCGCGGCCGCGCTGCCGCCCGGCACCGTACGCACGGGGGTGCATGTCACGGCTGCCGGCATCACCTCGGTCCGCACCAAGGAGCACGGTGAACTGGGCTGCCGTTCCCTGCTGTTGGCGACCGGCGCGGGCGCCGCCGCCGAGCTGCTGCCCGGCCTGCGGGTGCCGTCCTTCCACCCCGTGACGGTCCTTCACCACACCGCCCCGGTTCCCCCGCCGACCGGCGCCGCGCTGCTGCTGGACGCCGACCGCTCGGGCCCGGTCGCGCACACCGCGGTGATGAGCGCGGTCGACCCCTCGCGCGCCCCGCACGGCCGTACGCTGATCAGCTCGACGGTGCTCGGCACCCCGCCGCCCGATCTGGACCGCACGGTCCGCACCCAGCTGGCCGCCCTGTACGGCACCCCCACCGACGACTGGGAGCTGCTGGCCACCCACCATGACCCCGAGGCGGTCCCCGCGATGCCGGCCCCGCACGATCCGCGCCGCCCGGTGCGGCTGCTCGCCGGCCTGTACGTGTGCGGCGACCACCGCGACACCAGCACGGTCCAGGGCGCCCTGTTCTCGGGCCAACGGGCGGCCGAGTCGATCCTCGCCGACCTGGGGGTACGGCCGGGGAGCGGGAGCGGGACGGCGCTGCCCGAGGCGGCGTAGCGCCGGTCCGGCGGACCGGGCGCGGCCCCGGACTCAGCCCAGTGCGGCGACCCGGTCGCGGTAGCCCCGTACCGCGGCGGCGTCCCGGTACGGCTCCAGCCGCCGCTCGAAGTCCCGTACGTACTCCGTGGCCCGCACCGACCGCATCTCCGTGGCCTGCTGAGCCGCCTCGGCGCCGAGCGCACACGCCTGGTCGAGCTCGCCGAGCCCGAGCCGGGCGCAGGCCAGCACCACTCGGCAGAACAGCCGGCTGCGGGCGTACGCCGGGGAGCGCAGCTGGAGGGAGCGCTCCGCGTGCTGCGCCGCGGCCCGGTACTGCTGGAGGTCCCGGTGGCAGTGCCCGAACTCGTCGGCGAGCTGGGCCTCGTCGAAGTACCGCGCCCAGTGCGGCACCTCTTCCCCCGGCCGGGCGATCTCCAGCGCGCGTTCCGCCCGCGCCAGCGAGGCGGTGCAGTGCCTGGCCTCGCCGAGCACCCCGTGACCGCGTGCCTCGACGGCGTGCAGCAGGGCCTGGACGACGGGCGGCGCCGACGGGCCGATGCCCTGCTGGGCCACCCGGGCCAGCTGCACGGCTTCCCTGCCGTGGCCGAGGTAGACCGCCTGCCGGCTCATGGTGATCAGGACGTAGCTGCCGTACGCGCGGTCCCCGGCGGCCTGAGCCAGCCGCAGCGCCTGGACGAAGTACCGCTGGGCCAGGCCGTGGGCCGCGATGTCGTACGAGGTCCAGCCCGCCAGCCGGGTCAGGTCGGCGGCGGCGGAGAAGAGCCGGCGCCCCGTGGCCTCCCCGTACGTCCCCCGGAGCATGGGTTCCGTCTCGTGCTCCAGGTACCGGACGAGGGCCTGGCGGGCGTGGCCGCCGCCGTAGGCGTTGTCGAGGGTGCGGAAGAGCTCGCCGACCGAGCGCAGGGCGGCGACATCGCCACCGCTGACCCGCTGGCCGGGGACGCGTTCGGACTGCCGCTGCCGGGGGACGCCGGGGGTGCCCGGCGCCCCTGGTCCCGAGGGGGCCGGGGCTAACGGGGCGGTGGGCGAGCCCGGTGGTGCGGGCAGTCCGGAAGGCCGGGAGGGCACGGGCCCGCGGGCGCCGCCGCGGCCACCGGCGCCGTTCGCCCCCGTACCGCCGTGCGCCCCGTACAAGCCGTGTGCTCCCGGTACTCCGCGCGCCCCGCCGGGACCACCGGGCCGCACGGAACCACCGGCCTCGGCGACTCCCGCAGTCCCGGGAGCCCCAGCGGCTCCGGCGGTCCCGCCGATCCCGGCGGACCTGCCGGACCCACCGGCCCCGCCGTGCGCCGGGGGCGGTGGCTCGGTCCCCCGCCCCACCCACTCATCGGCCCGTCCGATCAGCCAGTCCCTGCTGGGGACGACGAGCCCGGCCGGGGTGAAGGCGATCTTGCGCAGCTCCGCATGGCTGCCCGAGTCCTTCCGCCACAGCCCGCTGACGATGTCGACCGCCTCCGCGGGCGTGGCCGCGAACTCCAGGCCGGCGTAGACCGGGGCGCACGCGTCGAGGCCCAGGTCCTGTGCGGAGAGGCGGCGCCCGAGCCGCCGGGTGAAGACCTCGGCGATCAGCGCGGGGGTGGTGCCACGGGGCTGCTGACCGCGCAGCCAGCGGGTCACGGACGTCTTGTCGTACCGCAGGTCGAGGCCGTGTTCCAGACCGAGTTGGTCCACTCTGCGGGCGAGGCCGGCGTTGGAGAAGCCCGCCTCTGTGATGAGCGAGGCGAGTCGGCGGTTGGGGGTGCGCTGCGGAGGTCGTTCCGACATCAGCTGTACGGTCTCCTGCCTTCGGGGCCGGGCGGGCAGCCCTTATGGAACGGCGCGAATTTAGCGGCCTCCGCAGCGGTCACAGCCACCTTCGCTTCGCTTTCATCCGATCGTGTGAGGATTGGGGTTGGCGCTGACGGGAAGACCTGCCGGGCCACCGTCCGGGGGCCGGTCGTACAGTGGCTCGGGGCGTGATTTCAGTGCATGGTGACGTGGTTCCGGGCACCCCCGGCTCCCGCCACCGCGAGTAGGAAGGCATCTGTCGTGGCTGAGCTTCGGTTCGTCCGGCTGGGATTCGGCGAGGAAGCCGTCGACTACCAGGAGGCCTGGCAGAAGCAGCGCGAGGTGCACGCGGCCAGATTCGAGGACACCGTCCCGGACACCTGTCTGCTGCTGGAGCACCCGCCCGTCTACACGGCCGGACGGCGCACGACCGACAGCGAGCGCCCACTGGACGGCACCCCCGTCATCGACGTGGACCGCGGCGGCAAGATCACCTGGCACGGCCCCGGTCAGCTGGTCGGCTACCCGATCCAGAAGCTGCCCCGCCCGGTGGACGTCGTCGCGCACGTCCGTCGGCTGGAGGACGCGCTGATCCGTACCGCCGCCGAGTTCGGCGTGGAGACCTCCCGGGTCGAGGGCCGCAGCGGCGTCTGGGTGCTCGGCGACCCGGTCGAGGACCGCCCGGCGATCGGCGCACTCTCCCTGGACTTCGACCCCCGGTTGCACGACGAGGAGTTCGACGCCCGGCTGAACGGCCCCGAGTACGCCCCCTCCAACGCCGGCCAGCGCCGCGAGGACCGCAAGCTGGCGGCGATCGGCATCCGGGTGGCCAAGGGCGTGACCATGCACGGCTTCTCCTTCAACGTGAACCCGGACAACACCTGGTTCGACCGGATCGTGCCGTGCGGCATCCGGGACGCGGGCGTCACCTCACTGGCGTACGAGCTCAGCCGCGACATCACCATCGCGGACGTGCTCCCCGTCGTCGAGAAGCACCTCAGGGACGTCCTGGAGAACGCCGAGCTCGCCCCGCGCACCATCGAGCGCCCGACCGATGCCGTGGCCACGGCGTGACGCTCGGATCACCCGGTGGGGAATAGGCCCTGCCGGCCACAGGTTGGCCAGACGTAAAGCCGTTTGAACCACGGGCGTACCCTGGTGTTCGCCGAAGAATCCAATGCAGTGAAAGCAAAGGGGAGTGCCGGAGTGTCCGCTGTCGCACCCGACGGGCGCAAGATGCTGCGCCTTGAGGTCCGGAACAGCCAGACCCCCATCGAGCGCAAGCCCGAGTGGATCAAGACCCGGGCGAAGATGGGCCCCGAGTACAACCAGCTGCAGAAACTCGTGAAGAGCGAGGGTCTGCACACGGTGTGCCAGGAGGCCGGCTGCCCCAACATCTTCGAGTGCTGGGAGGACCGCGAGGCCACCTTCCTCATCGGTGGTGACCAATGCACCCGGCGCTGTGACTTCTGCCAGATCGACACGGGCAAGCCGCAGGCGCTGGACCGGGACGAGCCCCGTCGCGTCGGCGAGTCCGTCGTCACGATGGACCTGAACTACGCCACCATCACCGGCGTCGCGCGCGACGACCTGGAGGACGGCGGTGCCTGGCTGTACGCGGAGACCGTGCGCCAGATCCACGCGCTGACCGCGGAGCGGGAGGACGGCCGCACCAAGGTCGAGCTGCTGATCCCCGACTTCAACGCGGAGCCCGAGCAGCTCGCCGAGGTCTTCTCCTCGCGCCCCGAGGTGCTCGCGCACAACGTCGAGACGGTGCCGCGGATCTTCAAGCGGATCCGCCCCGGCTTCCGTTACGAGCGCTCCCTGGAGGTCATCACGCGGGCCCGCGAGGCCGGTCTGGTGACCAAGTCCAACCTGATCCTCGGTATGGGCGAGACCCGCGAGGAAGTCAGCGAGGCGCTCCAGGATCTGTACGACGCGGGCTGCGAGCTCATCACGATCACGCAGTACCTGCGGCCGTCCGTGCGCCACCACCCGGTCGAGCGCTGGGTGAAGCCGCAGGAGTTCGTGGAGCTGAAGGAGGAGGCCGACGAGATCGGCTACTCCGGCGTGATGTCCGGGCCGCTGGTCCGTTCCTCGTACCGCGCGGGCCGCCTTTTCCAGCAGGCGATCGAGCGTCGCGGCGCAGCCGCCGCGGCGCCCACCGTGTGAATCCGAGCACAAGAAGCTACTGAGCGGTAATAGCTGATTCGACGCGGCCCGTACGCTCCCCGCAGGTCGGGGGGCGCATATGGGCCGCGTCGACGTGCGCAACGCCCGGATCAAGGTTTCATTGGTGTTTGACCGACCGGTCATGCGCTGGTAACACCGAGCAGTGACGCTGGGTGCACACGACGCGGTGACCGGCAGCAGCCGTCCGGGCCGCTGCCGCCGCCGCGCTCCGCACCCCAGCGCCCGCCACCCACTTCGCGCAACGCAGTCCCGGGCAGTTCGGCCCGGGCAGCTGAGTCCACGTAACTCAGTCCGCACATCCGCTCCGAGGAGATTTCCACGATGCAGGCCGTGCCGGTACGCGCCACCGCCATCCCTTCCGTCACCGATGCTCTCCGCGCCGTCGAGTCGCTGGTCCTGGCCAGCGGCCAGCGCACTGCCCGCCGCAACGCCTGGACCGCCGTCCTGGAGGACCGGCGCCGGGCCAAGGACCGGGTCGAGGCCGAGTACGTACTGGAGGCCGCGGCCGACCACCGTTCCCAGGCCACGTAAACTTCCGTACATGGCGAGGAAGGCAAACACTGAAGGCGCGGACAGCGCCGAGAACGCGGGGCGGCTCAAGCAGATCGCCCTGACCTACAAGATGGCCAGGCGGTCCGACCCGAAGGTCGGTCTTGTCGTCGCGGGCGTGGGAATTGTCACCTTCGGTGTCCTCCTCGGGGTCGGCTTCCTGATCGGCCACCCGATCTATCTGGGCATCCTGGGCTTCGTGCTGGCCCTCCTCGCGATGGCGATCGTCTTCGGGCGGCGTGCCGAGCGTGCCGCCTTCGGGCAGATGGAGGGGCAGCCGGGCGCCGCGGCGGCGGTGCTGGACCGCGTGGGCCGCGGCTGGACGACGACACCCGCGGTCGCGATGAACCGCAGCCAGGACGTCGTCCACCGCGCCGTGGGCAAGGCGGGCATCGTGCTGGTCGGCGAGGGCAACGCGAACCGGGTGAAGCTGCTGCTCGCGGCCGAGAAGAAGAAGATGGCGCGCATCCTGGTCGACGTACCGGTGCACGACATCATCGTCGGCAACGACGAGGGCCAGGTGCCGCTCAAGAAGGTGCGCACCAAGATGCTGAAGCTGCCGCGCGTGCTCACCGGCCCGCAGGTGACGGCCGCCAACGACCGGCTGCGCGCGATGGGCGACCTGATGAGCAACATGCCGCTGCCCAAGGGCCCCATGCCGAAGGGCATGCGGATGCCGCGTGGTGGCGGAAAGATGCGCTGACGCCGGACATACGAAGAGGCGGGGCGCGAACCGGATCGGTTCGCGCCCCGCCTCTTCGTATGTCCGCCCGCCGCTTCGGCTCGGACGTTCGCCGCTTCGGCTGCTCGGACGTTCGCCGCTTCGGCTGTACGGATCCGGTCTCTCAGATACGGACCTGGACGGCGCGGGCCAGCCGGTCGTGCAGGCCGCGGCCGTCGCGGTCCCAGACCAGGGCCGGAATCACCACGCACAGCAGCACGCTCCGGACGATCACCCGCCCGAACGTCAGCCGGCCACCGCTCTCGGCGACGACCCTGATGCCCATGAGGCGCTTGCCCGGCGTGCAGCCGATGGTTCCCACGGTGAGCACGCTCACCACGAGGAAGATGCCCAGTGCCCAGTTTCCGGCCGCCTGCTGGTCACCGCGAGCGAACAGCCCGTATGCGATCAGCAGGCACAGGGCCCAGTCGATGAAGATCGCGCCGAAACGGCGGCCGAGCGGCGCCACGGAACCAGGGCCGTGCTCGGGCAGCCCGAGCCGTTTGCCCCGGTGGCCGAAGTCGGCCCCCATCTCCTCGGCGGCCGCGCGCGGCCCGGAGAGCCACGATCCGATTGCTTGCCTGTTGTCCACCCGAACACGGTACTGCGCCCGCGTGGGCCCAGTACCGGGCGGGTGCCGCCGCAGGCCCCCGGAGCGGCGCCGGACACGACCCGTAACCGGCCATGAGGTGCCGGTCACATCCGGCTCGGTTAACTTCTGCGAAACAAATGGGTCATGCTTGAGAAATCCGGTCTGCCTATGGTCGGGTCCAGCGTGTGCCACCGCACTGGCCGCACCACGAGCTACAACCCCGTCCCTCCCGGGCCGGGAGTAGGAGGAGTTGGATGTTCCAGAACGCCGACGACGCGAAGAAGTACATCGCCGACAATGACGTCAAGTTCATCGATGTCCGGTTCTGTGACCTGCCCGGTGTGATGCAGCACGTCACCGTCCCGGCGGCGACCTTCGACCCGGCCGACGAGCTTGCCTTCGACGGCTCGTCGATCCGCGGCTTCCAGGCCATCCACGAGTCCGACATGGCGCTGCGCGCGGACCTGTCGACCGCCCGTGTCGACCCCTTCCGCCGCGACAAGACCATCAACATCAACTTCTTCATCCACGACCCGATCACCGGCGAGCAGTACAGCCGTGACCCGCGGAACGTGGCCAAGAAGGCCGAGGCGTACCTCGCCTCCACCGGCATCGCCGACACCGCGTACTTCGGTCCCGAGGCCGAGTTCTACGTCTTCGACAACGTCCGTTTCCAGACGTCGGCGAACGAGAGCTTCTACCACATCGACTCCGAGGCCGGCGCCTGGAACACCGGGTCGGAGGTGAACAACCGCGGCTACAAGGTCCGCTACAAGGGCGGCTACTTCCCGGTCCCGCCGGTCGACCACTTCGCCGACCTGCGTGCCGAGATGTCCCTGGAGCTGGAGAACAGCGGCCTCCAGATCGAGCGCCAGCACCACGAGGTCGGCACCGCCGGCCAGGCCGAGATCAACTACAAGTTCAACACGCTGCTCGCCGCGGCCGACGACCTGATGCTCTTCAAGTACATCGTGAAGAACGTCGCCTGGCGCAACGGCAAGACCGCGACGTTCATGCCGAAGCCGATCTTCGGCGACAACGGCTCGGGCATGCACGTCCACCAGTCCCTGTGGGCCGGCGGCGACCCGCTGTTCTACGACGAGCAGGGCTACGCGGGCCTCTCGGACCTGGCCCGCTACTACATCGGTGGCATCCTCAAGCACGCCCCGTCGCTGCTGGCGTTCACCAACCCGACGGTGAACTCCTACCACCGCCTGGTCCCCGGCTTCGAGGCCCCGGTCAACATGGTGTACTCGCAGCGCAACCGCTCGGCCGCGATGCGCATCCCGATCACGGGCTCCAACCCGAAGGCCAAGCGCGTCGAGTTCCGCGCCCCGGACCCGTCGTCCAACCCGTACCTGGCCTTCTCCGCGCTGCTGATGGCGGGCCTCGACGGCATCAAGAACAAGATCGAGCCCGCCGAGCCGATCGACAAGGACCTCTACGAGCTGGCTCCCGAGGAGCACGCGAACGTCCAGCAGGTCCCGACCTCCCTCCCGGCCGTCCTGGACGCGCTGGAGGCGGACAACGAGTACCTCCAGGCCGGTGGCGTCTTCACGTCGGACCTGATCGAGACCTGGATCGACTACAAGCGCACCAACGAGATCGCCCCGATCCAGCTGCGCCCGCACCCGCACGAGTTCGAGCTGTACTTCGACCTCTAGAACCCCTGAAGCGCACAGGTCCATGAGCCCTCATCGAGAAACCGATGAGGGCTCATGAACGATCGAGGCTGCCGGTCAACTATCGGGCGCGGGACACCAGCGGGGGCTCGCGCCTGCGTCGGCACGGACGCGCCGTCGGCAGGAAGAGGGAATCACTGAGCCGGCGCTGTCACTGGTTGCGCGCCGGTTCCGGTGCCGGATTGCATGGTCCCCGTCGTGGTGGCGGGGGTGGTCGTGCCACCACCGGTACCCGGGGTAGTCGTGCCACCACCAGTACCCGGGGTAGTCGTGCCACCGCCAGTACCCGGAGTGGTCGTGCCACCACCGGTACCCGGGGTAGTCGTGCCACCACCAGTACCCGGAGTGGTCGTGCCACCACCAGTACCCGGAGTGGTCGTGCCACCGCCAGTACCCGGGGTAGTCGTGCCACCACCGGTACCCGGAGTGGTCGTGCCACCACCGGTACCCGGGGTAGTCGTGCCACCACCAGTACCCGGGGTAGTCGTGCCACCACCGGTACCCGGGGTAGTCGTGCCACCGCCGGTCTCCGGCGCAGTCTCACCGCCACCGACCGTGTTGCCGCCGCCGACCGTGTTACCACTCCCCGCGATGACGGAGCCACCGATGGTGGAACCAATGATTTGGTTCAGGTTGTTGATTGTCTGATTGCTGACTTGGTTGATCACCGTCTGCGACAGACCAAGACTTCTCCCCGTGGCCTGCGCCGCCGCTACGCCCTGCGCCGCCGCCTCTTGCGGGGAGGCGCCTCTGCTTCTCGCCGCTTGTGCCGCGCTCGCTCCGGCAGCCGCAGCAGTGGCTGCACCTGCTCCGGCCGATGTCGCTGATTCCCCCCCGGCGCAGGCCACAGGGCCTACGGAGAAGCTGCCTGTGCCCGTTACGGCGGTCGGTCCGATACGACCGTCAGAAAATGGTCGCAGCACCATCCCCCCGGGGGAGACGGTGAACGTCCCATTGGGATTGAAATTCTCTCCCGTCAAGGTATTTGCTACTACCCGACACGTCTGGGTCGGGGCGGCGGAAGCAGGCACGGCAGTGGTCGCGGCCAGCCCCCCGACAAGCGCCACCGTCGCGGCGGAACTCAGGACGACTTTTCCTCTCACGGCTTTCCCCTTTCCGGCACTGTGCTTTCTTGCTGTTCCAGTCGCGTGCCATCGTGAGCAGCGGGCCAAAGCCACGGCGTGACTCCGGCGTGACGCTGACGTGACGACGGGACTGACAGCAGCAACTCCGGGTGGAATCCTGGAATCCCACCTCATCCAGCTTGCACGTTCTCTTTGAGGATGTCGCACCGAAAGATTTTCCGGATTCAACCAGTCATGACCGGGGAGTTGAGGGCAGATGCCGTACGGGACGCAACCCGGGGAACGTGCCCCAGCTGAACGAGATGGATCAGCAGCAGACCGGGCCGAACGATACGATGGTTGTCAACGCCCAGTAATAGTTCTCCGGGAATCGTCCCCGTTGAGCCATAGTGCTGGGGCCACTGAAGCCCCAGCACGCTGATGGGGCACTCCAGTTCACTCCGAGCCTTTGAGCTGATGAACATGAAGAAGACAACCTTGCGGAACATCAGTGCCGCGGCGGCGGCATCCTTCTTGGCGGCTGGCATCCTGGGCACATCAGCGAGTAGCTCTATTGCCTCACCGCAGAATTCCCAGGTCGCACCGTCGGTGCTCAAGTGCTACACAGTCATCGACAATCCGGACGAGATCGTCTGCTATCGGGTTTCTCAGCGGGCCCTGAATACGGGCAGTCAGATTGTGTTCTTCCCCTTCCTCATCCAGGTGCCCACGCCTTCGAATCCCCCAACTCCGGTCGTCGTGAATGTTCTGCCGCCGCCCCCGCCGGATCTGTCTCCAGGGGATTCCTTCAACGGCACGGGACAGTTGCTCCAGCCGCCAACCGGCTGAGACCGCCTTCACCGGATACCGCCGGGCTCCCCGAAGACCGTGGGCGGCGCATGCCCCGGAGCCCGGTGGGCATGCGCTCATGGCGGGCCGAGGAGCGCTGTCGTGGTGCGATCAGTGTCGCAGGGCGGTTGCCACGTTTACCTTGACGTCGCCCGACAGCTTGCGGTTGCTGCGGGCCGTGGCGTCCTTGGAGGCCTTGGTGCCGACGTCGTCGATCGTCACCACCACCGTGTCGAGCAGATTGCCGTTCGCGTCACGGAAGTTGACCTGCACCGCGTACGACTTCTTCGAGTCGGCGCTGTTCGTCACGGTGACCTTCACGATGGCGCGGCCGTCGCTGTCGGTGCTCGGCTTGCCCAGTGCGACATCGCTCTTGGCGTTCACGCCGTTCTTGAAGCTGTTCAGCTTCTCGCTCGCGGCGGCCGTCGCCGAGGCCACCACGTCGGAGCCCCTGGATGCCACCGACTCCGCGGCGGACGCGGCCTTGGACGCCGTGCTGGAGGCGCTGCCGCCGCCGTCGGAGCAGGCGGCGGCCGTCGACATCACGGCCGTTGTCAGCAGTACGGCCCACAGACCTCGTGCGGCTTTCCTCGTCATCGTGCCTCCCAGCACTCGCCGTCGCCCACCGCCCCAGTCAAAGGGGCCGCGGCCCGGGGCGCATGCCGTGCACGCCGGACGGGTGGTGGGCCGGGTCGCCGGAGGGGCCGGCATCGAGTCGCGGCGCGGCGGAGGGCGGACGAGCCTGAGGGGCATGAGCGATCAGAAGCCGGACGGATTCCCGGAGGGGATGTGGCGTCGGCGGCGGGAGTGGCCCTGGGTGCTGCTCGTGGTCGTGCTCGTGCCGGCCGCCGGTGGTGCCGTGGCCGTCGAGCTGGTCGCCGGTGAGCTGTCGAGGGAGGCGACGAAGCCGCTTCGGGTCACGTACGAGGTCACCGGCACCGCCAAGGACGTCACCATCACCTACCCCACCTGGCAGAACGGTGGTCTCTCGACCGCACGGCTGACTCTGCGGACCCTGCCGTGGGCCGGGGAGACGCGGACCAAGGGGTTCATGAGCGGCGGCTCCTTCGCCGTCACCCTCGGTGCGTCGGGCGGCGAGGTCGCCTGCGCCGTGACGGTGGAAGACGGGACCGTCCGGACCGCCACGGCCTCCGGGGCCTTCGCCACGGCCACCTGCGGCGGGTTCTGATCCGGGTCCGCGTGGACGCCGCCGCGTGCGCGTGGCTGCACGCACGCATGCATGGGGCCGTGCCCCCGGGCCCCGGAGGGCGCGGGGGCACAGCCACCGGGTGCGTCGGCCGTCAGCGGCCGTAGCGGATCAGGGCGCGGACCATGCGGCAGGTCGTGTCGGACGGCGGGTGGATGCCGATGCGCTCGGCAGTCGTACGTATCTTGGCGTTGGTCGCGGTCGACGGGTAGTAGACGCCCGTGTCGAGCAGGGCGATCGCCAGGCGCATGGCCTTCAGGCGACGGTTGTGGGAGACGTACCACTCGCGGGGCCGGCCCGCGGGGAGCGGCTTCTTCTTCAGGGGCTTGTGGAGCGGCTTGGTCGTGACTGCGGCAACGGCCATCGGCAACCTCCTGGCACGGTCGTGGAACCCTCACGAACTGCCTCCATTTTACTGCCCGGCACTGACAATCGGCGCTGGCCAGAAGGGCTTTCGGGACATCCCTCGCGTACCTTTGGCCCCATGGAGATCTGGATCAATCCCGCCTGTTCGAAGTGCCGCAGCGCGGTGCAGCTGCTCGATGCGGAGGGTGCCGAATACACCGTCCGCCGTTATCTGGAGGATGTGCCGTCGCCGGACGAGATCCGGGCCGTGCTCGACCGGCTCGGGCTGGAGCCGTGGGACATCACACGGACTCAGGAAGCCGAGGCGAAGGAGCTCGGGCTCAAGGAGTGGCCGCGCAAGGCCGGTTCGCGTGAGCGGTGGATCTCGGCCCTCGCCGAGCACCCGAAGCTCATCCAGCGACCGATCATCACCGCGGACGACGGGACCGCCGTCGTGGGGCGCACGGACGAGGCGGTACGCGACGCGTTGGGACGCTGAGCATCCGCGGGCGGCCGGTGCCACAGCCCGTGCGCCGGCCCCTGCGACGGGCCGTCACCCGATGAAGTCCGCGATCCTGCGGTTCAGTTCGTCGGCCGTCGGCCCGTGCAGCGGCAGCATGTGGTGCGTCGCGCCGGGAATCGTCGCCGTCGTCGCCTGCGGGAGCAGCCGGGCCGCCCCGGCGGCGACCCTGGCCGGGTCATGGGCCCGGCCCCGTCCGGCGAGCAGGATCAGGGTCGGTACGTCCAGTCCGCCCAGGGCCTCGGGCGCGGGGCGGGGCCCGGTGACCGGGCGGGCGGACGGGAAGCCGGCGGCCGAATCACGCAGCCGCAGCCAGGCCGGGTCGAGCGCGGCGCCGCCCGTCTCCCACGCCAGGAAGGCCCGCGTCCGCTTCGCGTCGGGCCGGATCAGCATCGGCAGGGCGTGCAGGAGATAGCCGGGCCGGTAGCCGACGAAGCACTGTGTCGGGTCCACGAGGACCAGCTTCCGGACGCGGTGGGGCGCGTACAGGGCGTAGTGGAGAGCGATCCACGCCCCGTAGGAGTGCCCGCCCAGCGCGGTGCGGTCGGCGCCCAGCCCGTCCAGTACCCGATCGAGCCATGCCGTCAGGTCCGCCACCGTACGGATCGGGCGCTCCCCCGCGACGCTGCGGCCCGGGTCCCCGATCAGGTCGACGGCGTGGACACGGTGGGCGCGGCCCAGGTGGGCCGCCTGGGCGTACCAGACGGTGGAGGTGGAGCCGCCGCCGGCCAGCAGCACCAGGGGCGGGGCGTCCCCGGGGCCGCAGCTGTTGACCCGGGTGGTGCCGTACGGGGTGGTGACCTCGGAGTACGTCGTTCCGGCGGGCCAGTTGACCGCCAGGACCTCGTCGTACGCCTCGTTGAACGACGTGGGTGCCGACGTGGATGTCATGGGTGCCTCCCTGGTCGTAACTGTCGTAACTGCTGCTGGTCCACTCCCGGATATTATCTCGCTCAGCGAGATAATAGACTCGGTGGAGCGGAAGGAGCGTCGATGAGTGAGCAGATTCCCGAACTGGAGATCGTCCATCTGCTGCGCAAGGTGACCGTCGAATTCGGGCTGCGCCAGGCCGAGTTCGCGGCTCTCCACCACATGCACAGCACCGATGTACGCGCCCTGATCTGCCTGCTGGACGCCGAGCGGGCGGGCACGGACGCCACCGCCGGATGGCTCGGCGCACAGCTCGGGCTCAACTCCGCGGGCACCACCGCCGTCATCGACCGTCTGGAACGGCTCGGCCACCTCACCCGCACCCGTGACCCGCGCGACCGGCGACGGGTGCTGCTGGCGGTCGACGAACGGGCGATGGAGCTGGGGTGGGCGTTCTTCGGTCCGCTGATCGAGAACATGGTGACGGCACTGCGCGGCTTCGACGAGAAGGAAACGGCTGCCGTCCGGCGCTTCCTGTACGCCGCACTCCAGGCGGTCACCTCGATCCCCTGACCACGGCGCGGCGGCGCAACGCCTCGCGCACCGGCCCCGCCCCATCGGCCGCGTGAGCCGACCGCGCGCACCGGCCCCGCCCCGTCGACCGCGTGAACCGACCGCCCTACGAAGCGGAGACACCCGTATGCCCCGGCCCGCCCCCTCCGCCCCCATGGCCCTCCTCGGCGACTTTCTCATCACCGGCACGGTGGGCGGCGCCGATGCGACCTCCACCCCCGACGAGGTCACGGCGCTGCTCGGCGACGCATTCGCGGAGAGCGGCGACCAGGAGCAACGGCTGCGCTGCTACGAGCTCGCCGAGTTCGCCTGGCAGCGGGCCTCGCCCGAGGCTCCCTGGGACGGCGTCCACGTCATGGTGCAGGCCCATCGGCTCGAAGTGCCCGTGCTGGTGGACGACTTGGCGAACCATCTGCGACAGGCGGGTTTCCCGCTCGTCGAGGTGGCGCCCGACGGGCTCGGGTGCCGCCGCTTCGTACGGGAGGACAGCCGCACGGGCCTGCTCGCCGACGAGAACACCGGAGCCGTCCTCAAGGTCTCGGCGCCGACATGGTTCGGGACCGGCCCCAGGTACGCGGAGCCCGCCTGGTCGCGGGAGGCCAGGAAGAGCTGGGCGAACCATCTGGTGGAGCTGGACCCCGGCGAGCGGGAGCGGTGGGCCGTTCGGCGACAGCCCGAATCGGGGGAGGAACGGGCCCGCTGGTGGTGGTGCCTGCTGGTCGCCTGTCGGCAGCGCGTTGCCGCGGGCCCGGACGGCGTGCGGGACCGGTGGGCGGAGCTCACGCTCTGGCTGATCGGGAAGTGCCGTACGGCCGGGGTCCTCAACCGGGCGGAGGCCGCGCTCCAGATCGCCGGCGGCTCGCTGCTCCCGCCGGACGAGACCATCCGCGTGTGCCTGGAGGCCATCCCGGTGTCCCGGGCGGAGGTGGCGACCCGGGACACCACTCCGTACGCCCCCGAGCACCTCGTGGCGATCAACCGGTCCCGGCAGGCGAAGGCCCTTTCGCTCGCCGCTGGATCCCAACTGCGCAGAGGCGCACAGGACTTGACCCTGAGGGCCGAGGTGGAGGCCTGGCTGGAGCTCCGCCCGCTGCTGATGTAGCGAACGAGCGAGCCGGCCGCGACGGCGACCGGCCCCGTCCGCACCCCGCGACCTTGGCCGTGATCCGCCGGACGGGCCCTAAGCGCCCGCCTGCTTCTCCGCCTCCGCCAGCAGCTCCGTCAGGCGCAGCCCGAACCGTACGTCGCACGGGTGCGGCTCCCCCGTACGCACCGAGTGGATCAGCGCGTCGACCGCCGCCCGCAACGAGCCGACCGGGTCGGCCCACCGCGGCAGGGTGGCCGTTCCCTGTTCGCCCCTGAGCTCGATCTCCGTACCGACCGCGCCCACGGGTGCCCCCAGTGCGAGCGTCACCGTGCTGGACGCGCCGGAGGCGTGGCGGAGGATGAGATGCGTGGTGTCGGACGGGCCGCGGGCCGCGGTCAGCGCGGTCACATCGCCCAGCACCGGGATCAGGACCGACAGGACGTGCGGGCCGACGTCCCACAGGCCGCCCTTGTCACGGCGCCACGGCGAGGCGGCGTACTCGTTCGTCGTGCCCGGGGCGAACAGCGCTCCGATCCACTCGGCACGGGCGGTGAACCAGCCGTCCAGAGCTGCCTGTTCAGCGATCCAGTCGGATGTCTCGGCCGCGAACCGCAGGGTGCAGAAGACGACGGAGGCGACCCCGGTCTGCTCGGCGGCCCGGACGACCTCGCGGGCTCCCGCGACGGTGGTCGCGACCGGCTTGTCCAGCAGCAGATGACGGCCGGTGGCCGCGGCGCGGGCGGCGAGCGGGGCCTGGACGTCCGGCGGCACGGCGAACGCGACGGCGTCGCTGGCGGCGAACAGCTCGTCGATGCCCGCCTCGCCGCTGTACGCCGTGGTGCCGTGTGCGCCGGCCAGCTCCCGCGCGGCCTCGGGGCGGCGGCCCCACACACCGCTCAGTACGACGCCGGGGTGGGCGGCGAGGGCGGGTGCCTGGGTGTTCCGGGCCCAGGGGCCGGTGCCGACGAGGCCGATGCGCAGGGGGGTCGCGGGAAGAGTCGTCATGGGGCAAGTCTGCCGGGTCCGTCGGGCCGGACCCGTATTGAGTTGGCGCGAGGCGGTGTCGATGACTACGTTTGCGGGGCCGGCCGCGGGACTCCGGCCGCGACTTCCGGGACTTGCCTCTGAAGCAGTGATTTCGCTGTTCGCGCCCCCATTCCCCGGCCGGCGCTCCGCCTCTGTGTACGGCGGCGCGTGACACCACGGGGGAATCCATGACCACCAGCACCGGAACCGACGCCGGCCTCGTCGCGGCCGAGGACGTGCTGCTCTTCGTGAACGCGGCGATCACCGCGACCGGGCAGCGCGAGTTCCGTTCGACCGCGTATCAGCAGCAGCTCTCGCTGGGCTTCCTCCATGAGTACGTACGGGTCAACTACCGCCGGGTGTACGCCGCCGCGCTCGCCCTCGACATCAACGACCACAACGCCGTGCGCATCGTCCGGGGTCTGCTGGAGCACGCGGCCGACGCGGGCGCCGAGGAGAAGCGCACCGAGGGCCGGCTGATCGCCGCCCGGCTGGCGAAGCTGCCGCCGCAGCGCGTGTACCGGCTGTTCCGGGAGCTGCGGGCGGCCAAGGTGAACAACCGGCGCACCCGGGCGATCATGCGGGACTGGCTGGCCGCCCGGCCCGATCCGGCGCACGACGCGGTGAAGTACCGCTCCGGTCTGAAGACCGCGGCTCGCCATGTCCACCTCCGGTTCGGCGAGTCCGGTGAGCCGGGTGGGTCCGTCGAGACCGGAGACTTCCTGTTCCGGCCGGGACACCGGCCGCGCTACCGGCACCAACTGCTCGACGCCTGGCGGCGCGCGCACTACGAGCAGGGGGCCGTCGAGGAGCTGCCGTTCACGGTCGCCGAGGGCTTCGCCGCCCGGCGCGGGGTGAAGCGCGAGGTGTTCCTGGAGCGGATGGTGCCGCGGATGACCCGGCTGGAGCGGCTGCGGACCCTGGGGCAGCGCGGTGCCGGCGACGATGTGCGGCTGCCCGCGGATGTGGACCTGACCGTGATGCCGCTGACCCGGCTCGCCCTGTATGTCCTGTCGCTCGGCTTCGAGGCGCGGCGGCGGCACCGCGAGGAGCTGACCCGTGCGCTGCGCACCGCGGCCCGTCGCGCGGCAGGCCCGCATGCCGGGAGCTGGGGCCGGGTCGCCGCCGTACTGGACGACAGCTACTCCTCGTCAGGGTCGGGCGAGAAGCGGCGCCGCCCGCTCGCCGTGGCACTGGCCTGCCACTTCCTGCTGGAGGCGCTGGCCCCGCCGGGCGCGTACCGCCCGCTGTGGACCTCGGGGCGTACCGATCCGCTGCTGGTCAGGCCCTGGGGACCGACCCCGCTCGGCACCCGTGTGCTGGACGCCCTGGAGCACGGCCCCGACCGGCTGGTCATCGTCTCGGACGGCTGGGACAACGCGCCGCCCGGACTCGCGGGCGAGGTGCTGCGGGTCTGGCGGACCCGGCTCGACCCGGACCGGCGCACCGCGGTGGTCCATGTGAACCCCGTATACGACGCGGACGGTTTCGATGTCCGGCGCCTCTCGCCGAGCGTGCCCACGGCCGGGGTCCGGGACGCGGAGGATCTGCCGGCGCTGGTGGAGATCGCGGGGTTCGCCGAGGGGCGTACGGGGGCGGCGGCGCTGTACGCCTACCTGGACCGGCAGGTGGCCCGGTTCGTGAGTGACGACGGGACGGGAGCGCCATCGTGAACAGGCTCGAACTGACCGGGCTCGCCACCCGCCCCGCCCAGGTGTGGGGCGGCATCCGGCTGGTGCCGCTGGTGCGCGAGCAGCCGGTCGAAGGGCTCCGGCTGCACGAGGAGCTCTACACGGACCACGGGCACGGCATCGTGGACATCGGGCCGCGCACGCACTACGCCTCGGTCATCCCGCACGGCTTCGTCGCCGACTGGTCCGGCGAGGGCGAGCAGTCCGCCGCGTACGGTACGCAGCTCGCCGCGGCCGGCTCCGCGGCCGGGGACCGGCTGCCCCGGACCGCGCGGCTCCAGCGCCACCGCCACCACCGGATGGCGAAGCGCCGGCCGGGCGACCGGCTGCGTTTCCTGCCGCTGCACCTCGCGCTGGAGGGCTATCTCGCGCTGCACTTCGGCGGCCCCGCCGTCGCCTGGGAGGAGTGGTCGCGGCAGGCACTGCGCGACGGACTCTCGCCGCGTGCCGAGGACGCGTACCTGGGGTGGTCGGTGCGCGGCCTCGGCGACGCCCTGCGGGTCTTCGAGATCCATCCCGGCCAGTGCGGAGTGATGGTGTACGCGGCCGATGCGCTCGCCGCCGCGTTCGTGGTGCCGCACCCGGACGACTACCGGCTGCTGCACCCGTCGCTCGTCGAGGACCTGTACGGCGAGCTGATCCACCAGTACGCGCTGTACGGCGCGCCCGTGCCGGAGTTCACGGCGCGGATATCCGACGGTCCGCAGCTGCGGACCCTGGCCGGTCTGCGGGCGGCGGCGCGGGCGCAGGAGCAGGAGTGGGCCGAGGCGCACGACTCCCTGTTCGCGGGTGAGCTGCTGGACTCCTCGTACGCCTTCGACCGGGTGTACCGGATGGGTCCGTTCACGCTGTGGCGGTTCCTGCCGCCGTTCCGGCCGGGCGGGGCGGGGCAGCACATCGGTGAGACGATCACCGATCACAAGGGGCAGGTCGCGTACCTGAAGACGTTCCGGCTGTCCGAGGCCCAGATCAGACGCGGCCATCTGCTGCACCGGCTCGCCGACGCGGACTGGCGGCTGGCGGGGGCGGCCGAGGCGCTGGGGACCACCGAGGAGGAAGTGGTGCGCCGGATCCGTGCGGCCGGCTTCGAGTCGCTGCTCAAGGCCCGCGCGTAACGCGGCAAACCTCGGTAACACGGGGTTCACATCCGGGCAACGGACGGGAAATCGCGTCTTGCGAAGCTGCGCTGCGTAGACCGGACCGCAGCACCGCAGCACCCGCAAAGGATGGCTTCCGTGACGTTCAAGGCTGAGTACATCTGGATCGACGGCACCGAGCCGACCGCCAAGCTCCGCTCCAAGACGAAGATCATGACCGGGAGCCCCGCGCAGGACGTGACGGAGCTGCCGATCTGGGGCTTCGACGGTTCGAGCACCAGCCAGGCCCAGGGCCACGCCTCCGACCTGGTGCTGAAGCCGGTCTTCAGCTGCCCGGACCCGATCCGCGGCGGCGACGACATCCTGGTGCTGTGCGAGGTCTTCGACATCGACATGACGCCGCACGCGTCCAACACCCGTGCCGCGCTGCGCCCGGTGGCCGAGCGGTTCGCGGGCCAGGAGCCGATCTTCGGCATCGAGCAGGAGTACACCTTCTTCGACGGCCACCGGCCGCTCGGCTTCCCCGAGGGCGGCTTCCCGGCCGCGCAGGGCGGCTACTACTGCGGGGTCGGCGCCGACGAGATCTTCGGCCGCGAGATCGTCGAGAAGCACCTCGACAACTGTCTGAGGGCGGGCCTCGGCATCTGCGGCATCAACGCCGAGGTCATGCCCGGCCAGTGGGAGTTCCAGGTCGGCCCGCTGTCCCCGCTGGAGGTCTCCGACCAGCTGTGGGTCGCCCGCTGGCTGCTGTACCGCACCGCCGAGGACTTCAATGTCTCCGCGACCCTCGACCCGAAGCCGGTCAAGGGCGACTGGAACGGCGCGGGCGCGCACACCAACTTCTCCACCAAGGCGATGCGCGAGGGGTACGACGCGATCATCACCGCCTGCGAGTCGCTGGGCGAGGGCTCGAAGCCGATGGACCACGTCAAGAACTACGGCGCGGGCATCGACGACCGGCTGACCGGTCTGCACGAGACCGCCCCGTGGAACGAGTACAGCTACGGCGTCTCCGACCGCGGCGCCTCGGTGCGCATCCCGTGGCAGGTCGAGCAGGACCGGAAGGGCTACATCGAGGACCGCCGCCCGAACGCCAACGTCGACCCGTACGTCGTCACCCGGCTGATCGTCGACACCTGCTGCGCCGCGCTGGAGAAGGCCGACCAGGTCTGATCCCGATCCGTCGCCCGCGCGAAGGGGGGCGCCCACCCGGCCGGGTGGGCGCCCCCCTTCGCTGCTGCGCACCGCGCCCGGCCCGTTGTCAGTAGCGTGTGCCAGTGTTGGTGCATGCTCGACATCAAGGTGGAGACCGAGAACTTCGAGACGCACACCAGGATTTCGGACGGGGCACTGAGCGACCTGGTGCACCGGATCGGCACGAAGGGCGACCGCTTCCTGGTCGTGCAGCGCATACCCGACCTCCCCGGGACCTTCGTGCAGGTCTGGTACGACCACGGCGAGGGCTACCAGCTGGAGCACCGCTCCGGCGGTCCCGCCACGCACTACCGGACGATGGTCGATTCGCCGGAGCGGGTCGCCGAGCTGATGACCCGCTGGGCGCGCCAGGAGCCGGAGTGGGACGCGGGTGCGGAGTGGGAGAGCGCCGGGATGCCGGAGGAGGAGCCCGTGCCGGAGCTACCGGCGGAGATCCGGGAGCAGCTGGAGGAGCGGATACGGGAGCTGCTCCGCTGCGGATACGGGACGGTCGAGGATCTCTCCCGGACGGCCGAGGACTACCTGGTGAAGGACGGCGTGCGTCCGGTGACCCACGCGCAGGCGCGGCAGCTGGTGGAGCGGCTGTGGCTGGAGCGGGTCGAGGAACAGCGGCAGTGGCCGGACGTGACCGACGCGGACCGGCTGGCGCAGGCGTTCGCCCGGCTGGACTGGGGCGGGATCACGGCGAAGGAGCATTTCACCTGTTGCCGGCCGTGCGGTCTCGCCGAGATCCGGGGCGCCGGGCGTGAGGATGCGCGCGGCTTCGTCTTCTTCCATACGCAGGGCACCGAGAGCGCGGCGTCCGGGCACGGTCTCGCGCTGTACTACGGCGGGTTCGGCCGGGCGGAGGACGCGACCGCCGCCGTGGGCCGGGAGGTCGTCCAGGCGCTCGACGAGGCGGGGCTGACGGTGGAGTGGGACGGTTCGCCGGACAAGGCGATCGAGCTGACCGGCCTGGACTGGCGCAAGCGACTGGTGGGTTGAGAGGGTCACGGGCCGTGGGCCGATGGGGACGGCGGCCCACCGGTCGCGGCGGCCGAACAGGAACCCGAGGTGAGGAAGGTAACGCAAAGGGTCCGTATCGACGGGCGGGAGAGGTCTGCTGCGCCGTCCGGTTCTCTGGTTCAATGGGGGCATGGCCGGTATCCAGCACACCTCGACAGGTCGCAGCGACCTCGAACCGTTCTGGCCTTCCCGTCAGCACCATGACTTCGACCGGGTGTGTTGCCGCGCGTTGAACGCGCAGGCCCTCTAAAGCCGCTCACCCCGGCCTTCGGCCCGCGCGCAAGCAAGTCCGTCCACCGACGACTCCTTCGCGCGAAAGAGCTGACTCTCATGGCGAACACCCGTACCTTCTCCGCGACCGCTGCCACCTCAGCGCCTTCGGCGGTCGCTGCGGCCACCACCTCCGCCCGCTCCCTCTCCCCCAACCGTCACCGGCTGCGTGCCGTCGACCGCGACGAGGTCGTCCAGCTGGCCGATGTGGCCGAGTTCCTGCCGCCGGGTGCCACCTGGCTGCCCGCGCCCCAGCACACCGTTCCGGCGCTGCCGGGCCGGCCGCCGATGATCGGCTATCTGGTGCTCGTACCGGCCGACCAGCAGCCCGCCGTCACCCCGGCCACCGCCGCGGCCGCCCAGTACATGGTGCCGACACCGGTGGAGGACCCGGCCGCGGGTCCGGTGCGCATCGACCCCGTACAGCGCACCGCGGCGGTGGACGGGAACACGCTCGACCTCACCTACCTGGAGTTCGAGCTGCTCGCCCATCTGGTCGCGCACCCGCACCGGGTGCACACCCGCGACCAGTTGGTGACCACGGTCTGGGGCTACGGGCATGTGGGCGACGGGCGCACCGTGGATGTCCACATCGCCCGGCTGCGCCGCAAGCTGGGCGCCGAGCACCGCCGTTCGATCCAGACGGTGCGGCGCGTCGGCTACAAGTACACGCCCTGACGCACCGGAAGGCATGTGGGGCGGGGCCCGGGCGGGTCGGTTCCGGCGCGGGGCGGGCCCGGGGCCGGGGGGGGCGCCGCCCGGGGCCGGCGGGGGCCGGCCCCCCCCGCGGCCCCGCCCGGGGGGGCCCCCCCGCTCCGCTCCCCCCCGCCCCGGGGCCGCTCCATGCGCAGGGCAGGCCGCGCCGGTCAGCCGCGTCGTCCGGCCCCCGCCGGCTCCCGCTCCGGCTCCTCGTGCTCCGGGCTCGGCAGGCGGGTGCGATCGCCATCGAGGACCTCGACTTCACCACCGAGAAGACCCGCGAGAAACACGGCCGCAGGAAACGGTTCCGGCAGCTGATCTCCGGCATCCCAACCGGGAAACTCAGGGCCCGGCTGGTCTCCATGGCCACCGAACACGGCCTGAGCATGGTCGCGGTCGACCCCGCCTGCACCAGCATGTGGGGTGCCCAGCACTGGCAGAAGCCACTGGCCACCCCGCACCGCAGAATGTCCCGTCACGATGCCGCCGGTATCGCGATCGGACGACGCGCCCTCGGACACCCCGTCCGGCGGCGGACGGCACCGCCCCCACACGACCGGAGCGATCGTGCGGGGCATCGGACCGCCCAGGCCGGACCAAGTGACCGGGGGCGTGAGGGAACCCGCCCACCCGCAACGGACCGGCCCCCTGGAGAGCCGTTACCGAACGGGAAGCGAAAGCGGGAACCCAGCGCATCCAACACCGTTCGGGATGCGCCCAGTACGCGTCAGTGGGTCCAGGGCTCACTCACGCACACTGGCTGGGAACGGTGTACCCAGCACCACCTCCACCGGGTGGCCAAACGGCTGACGCCCCTTGTGCCCGACGGGTCAGACTGTGTGCGGACCGGGGCCGACACGAGGGCCCGGCAAGCCCAACGAGGGGAGACGGGCCGGGATGAACGCGAAGCAGGGACGGATAAGGGCCGCGATGCTGGCCGCCGGACGCGGAATCGTGGTGTCGGTCGCGAGTCTGGTCGGTTCGATCACCCTCTTCGTGTGGGCCGTGCTCTCGATCGCCTTCATTCCGCTGGGCATCGGCCTGATCACCACCCCCTATGTACTGGAGCTGGTCCGCAGGCACGCCAACCGGCGCCGGCTGCTCGCGGTCACCTGGTCCGGCATCCGCATACCGGTCCCCTACCGCCCCTTCCCGAAGGATCTGCGTACCGGTCTCACCGGGCGGGTGGAGCGGACCACGCTGATGCTGAAGGACCCGGCGACCTGGCGTGACATCCAGTGGCTGCTGGTCGACATGACGGCGGGCTATGTGGTGGCGACCCTGGCCGCCGCGCTGCTCGTGTACCCGGTGGAGGGTTTCGTCCTGGCGGCCGGGCTGTGGCGGGTCTTCACCGACGACCGCTACTGGTACGGCTTCGTGCCGGTCGACAGTCAGGCGACGGGTCTTGCCGCCGCCGCACTCGGAGTGGCGTTGTTCGCGACCGGCGTGCTGGTCAGTGAGCGGCTGCTGCGGCTGCACTTCGTGATCGCCCGAGCGCTGCTGGCCCCCAGCCAGGAGCAGGAACTGGCCCGGCGCATCGACCGGCTGACCGAGACCCGGCACGAGGCGGTGGACACCGCAGCCTCCGAACTGCGGCGCATCGAGCGGGATCTGCATGACGGCGCGCAGGCCCGGCTGGTCGCGATGGGCATGAGTCTGGGGACCGTGGAGGCGCTGATCGAGAAGGACCCGGCGCAGGCCAAGAAGCTCCTGGCCATGGCCCGGGAGTCGTCCGCCGAGGCGCTCACCGAGCTGCGCGACCTGGTCCGGGGCATCCACCCGCCGGTCCTCGCCGAGCGCGGACTCGGGGACGCGGTACGGGCGTTGGCGCTGCGACTGCCCTTCGAGTCGGAGGTCGACGCGGAGCTGGGCGGCCGCATGGACGCCGCGGTCGAGTCGGCGGCGTACTTCGCGGTCAGCGAGACGCTGACGAACGCCGCCAAGCACTCGGGGGCGGACCGCGTCTGGGTGGACATCCACCACGAGAACGCCACGCTGCGGGTCTCCGTAACCGACAACGGCCGGGGCGGTGCGACGGTCGGCGGCGGCTCCGGACTGAGCGGAATCGAACGCCGACTCGGTACATTCGACGGCATCATGGCCGTCAGCAGCCCCGCGGGCGGTCCCACCATGGTGACCATGGAGATCCCTTGCGAGTTGTCCTAGCCGAAGATCTCTTCCTGCTGCGCGACGGCCTGGTCCGCCTGTTGGAGGCGTACGACTTCGAGATCGCGGCAGCCGTCGAGAGCGGTCCCGAACTGACCCGTGCCTTCGCCGAGTCGGAGCCGGACGTCGCGGTCGTCGACGTCCGGCTCCCGCCGTCCCACACGGACGAGGGCCTGCAGTGCGCGCTGGCGGCCAGGCGGGCCAAGCCGGGGCTGCCGGTGCTCGTGCTCTCCCAGCACGTGGAGCAGTTGTACGCGCGCGAGTTGCTGGCGGACGGCAACGGCGGGATCGGTTATCTGCTCAAGGACCGGGTGTTCGACGCCGACCAGTTCGTCGATGCGGTGCGCAGGGTCGCGGCGGGCGGCACCGCGATGGACCCGCAGGTGATCTCGCAGTTGCTGTCGCGGCGGTCGCAGGACAAGCCGATGGGCATGCTCACCCCGCGCGAGCGGGAGGTCATGGAGCTGATGGCGCAGGGCCGTTCGAACGCGGCGATCGCCTCGCAGATGGTGATCACGGAGCGGGCGGTGGCCAAGCACACCTCGAACATCTTCGGGAAGCTCGGCCTTCCGCCGTCCGACGACGACAACCGCCGGGTCCTCGCGGTGCTCGCCTATCTGGACCGGGGCTGAGCAACGCACGGCCGCGCGGCTCCGGCGAAGGGGGCGCGCGGCCACGGGGTCACGGCGCGGTGCTCAGGTGCAGTGTGGTCGCTCCCAGGTGTGGCGTCGCCCGGGGCTCCAGCGCCGAACGCCCCATTGCCCGCCCCCTCGCCCGTCATTAACGTGCGCACCGCACACGCCTGTTGTCACATGCACCACCATGAACAACACCGAGGAGTGCGGATCATGACGGAACCCTCCCTGCCCTTCAGCTCCTCCCGGCCGACCAGACGTACGCTGCTGGGCACCGCCGGAGCCATCGGCGCCGCCGCCGCGGTCGGCGCCACCGTCTCCCCCGCGCACGCCACCGACGATCCGGCCGCTCCGGCCCGGGATCTCGTACCCGCGTACGAGGCCCTCGGCCGTCTGCTGCCGGACCACGCCGGCCAGTTCCGGCTCCGCTCCCTCCCCCTGGGCGACGGCGCACAGGACCGCTTCCGCGTCACCGGCGCCACCGGGCGGATCGAGATCGCCGCCACCACCCCGGCCGCCGCCCTGACCGGGGCGCACTGGTACCTCAAGTACACCTGCGACGCCGTCATTTCGTGGTCCGGCAGCCGCCCCGGGCTGCCCCGCCGGCTACCCGCGCCCCGTACCCCCGTCGAGCGCTCCGCGACCGTCGCTCACCGGTTCGCCCTCAACGACACCCATGACGGCTACACCGCCCCGTACGCCGACTGGCCGCGCTGGGAGCGGATGCTCGACGTCCTGGCCCTGCACGGCTGCAACGAGGTCCTGGTCACCGCCGGACAGGAGGCCGTCTACCACCGGCTGCTCCAGGACTTCGGCTACAGCGACACCGAGGCCCGCACCTGGCTGCCCGCCCCTTCCCACCAGCCGTGGTGGCTGCTCCAGAACATGAGCGGATACGGCGGTCCGCTCGGGCCCGAGCTGATCGCCCGTCGTGCCGCCCTGGGGCGGCGCATCGCCGACCGGATGCGGGAGCTGGGCCTGGCACCGGTGTTCCCGGGCTACTTCGGAACGGTCCCGGACGGCTTCGTGGACCGCAATCCGGGGGCCCGGGTCGTCCCGCAGGGGACCTGGAACGGGCTGCGCCGGCCCGACTGGCTCGACCCCCGCACCCCCGTCTTCGCCGAGGTGGCCGCCGCCTTCTACCGGCACCAGGAGGAGCTGTTCGGCCCGGCGGACCACTTCAAGATGGATCTGCTGCACGAGGGCGGCAGCGCCGGTGACGTCCCGGTGCCGGACGCCGCCCGCGCCGTGGAGTCGGCCCTGCGGGCCGCGCACCCCGGCGCGACCTGGGTGATTCTCGGCTGGCAGGCCAATCCCCGGCCGGAGATGCTGGCGGCGATCGACACCGGCCGGCTGCTGATCGTCGACGGCCTCTCCGATCTGGACACCGTCACCGACCGGGAGAAGGACTGGGGCGGAGCCCCGTACGCCTTCGGCACCATCCCGAACTTCGGCGGCCGTACGACGATCGGGGCCAACACCGACCGCTGGACCGAGAAGTTCACGGCCTGGCGCGACAAGCCGGGCAGCGCCCTGGTCGGCACGGCGTACATGCCGGAGGCGGCCGAGCGCGACCCGTCGGCGTTCGAACTGTTCGCCGAACTGGCCTGGCGGTCCGGAAAGGTGGACCGGGAGGCGTGGTTCCGGGAGTACCCGAAGGCCCGTTACGGCGGCCGCGACCGCTCGGCGGAAGCGGCCTTCGCCGCGCTGGCCGCCACGGCGTACCGGCTGACGAGCACCGACGGCCGCCCGGTCGACTCGCTCTTCTCCCGCAGGCCCGGCATCACTTCCTCGGTGAATTCCGCCTTCGACCCGGCCGGTTTCGACCGGGCGTTCGCGGCGCTCCTTGGCGTACACCCGTCCCTGCGCGACTCGGACGCCTACCGCTACGACCTCACCGATCTGGCCCGGCAGGCGCTCGCCAACCGCTCCCGGACCCTGCTGCCGCAGCTGCGGGCCGCCCAGACCGACAAGGACGTGGACCGGTTCCGCGCACTGGCCGCGCTCTGGCTGAAGCTGATGCGGCTGACGGACGCGATGTCGGGCTGTCATCGGGCCTTCCTGCTGGGGCCGTGGCTGGAGGACGCCAAACGGCTGGCGACGAGCCCGGCGGAGGCGGTGCGGCTGGAGTGGACGGCGCGCACCCTGATCACCACCTGGGCGGACCGGACGGCCGCCGACAACCTCAGCAACTACGCCAACCGCGACTGGCACGGGCTGATGGGCGAGGTCCATCTCCCGCAGTGGCAGGCGTACCTGGACGAGCTGACCGACGCGCTCGCGGAGGGCCGGGCCGCGAAGCCGTTCGACTGGTACCCCGGCGAGGAGGAGTGGACCCGGCGGACCGATGTCCATCCGGTACGGGCGACGGGCGATGCCCACCGCACGGCCCGGCGGGTCTTCGAGACCCTGTCCACCGCCCCGTACCAGGGCACCGTCACGGTCTTCGCCGATCCGGTGGCGTTCACGCCGGGCAGCACCGGCACCGTGACGGCCGCCTTCCGCAATCTGAACGGCCTGCGGTCCACCGGCCGGATCGACTTCGCGCTGACCGGTCTCGACGCCACCGCGACGGGCGGCACCTCCCTCGACGAGGTCGCGGCCGGCGGATCCGGTTCGGTGGACTGGCGGGTCACGGCCCCGCCCGAGCCGCTGACCGCACCGCTGCGGCCTATGCGGTACGAACTGAGCACCGTGTACGGGCCGCGCGGCGAGGACCGGGTGACCGATCTGCGGCGCGGCGCGGTGTACATGGCGGCGCCGCTGGAACCGGGCTGGCGCACCTACACGACGAACGCGGCGGTCTTCGGGGAGCTGGACGGGCGGTTCGCGATCAACGGGGCGGGTCAGGACCTGTGGAAGGGCACCAGCCAGTTCGGCACGGCGTACCGGGAAGGGGCCTGGTCCGACGGGTCGGAAGTGATCGTGCGGGTCGACGCGCAGGAGAACACCGGGGGCTGGGCGCGTTCGGGGATCGTGGTGCGCAACGGCCTCGCGACGCCGGGCTCCGCCGGGTTCCTGAATCTGGCGGTGACGCCGTCCAACGGTGTGGTGCTCTCGTACGACACGAACGGCGACGGCACCCTGGACACGTACCGGCGGATCACCGGGATCAAAGCCCCGGTGCTGCTCCGGCTGACCCGGGCCGGGGACGGGTGCACGGGTTCCTGCTCCACCGACGGCGGGGCGACCTGGCGGGCGGTGGCCACGACCGCCCTGCCGGGAACGGCGGCGGCCCAGGACGTGGGGATCTTCATGAGCGCGACGAACGGGGGGAGCGGGCTGCGCGGCACGGTCGAGTTCAGTGGGTGGCAACTGCGGTGAGGCGACGGCCCGTTGCGCCGCTCACGAGCGGGCCGGGGTGGCCATCGCACGACTCGCTCGTGCTGCTGAACGTGCGTGCTGTCCGGGCGCCGGGCGAGGTACGGGGGCGGCGTACCGGTGCCGCGCGGGCTCGGTGGTGCGGCACCGGTCGATCCGTCGTACGCGGACGCCCGACGGCGGGTGCTGCGCGCGGCACTGGCGGCCGTCGCGGCTGCTGGTGTGCGGGGCGCTGCTGCGGCTGCCGGGCGTCGGCTGGGGGCGCGGCGCGTCGGCTACAAGCACGCCCCCTGAGACCCGTTACCGTACGCAGCCGGCCAAGCACACCGCTCGGTCGGACTCCTGCCCTCAGCTGCATATCGGGCCGCCGCGTGGTGGCCGCAGCCGGCTCGACCGCCGCTCGGTAACCCCCGGTAAGCCTTGGCAAACCATGGCTGGGGCGCAAGTAGCCGCCTGCGGAGAGCATCCACTGGCTGCCGTCAGCTGAGCCCGGTCACGCCGACGTCACGCCGCGGTGATGCCCAACACCCGACGATGGCTGGTGCAGGCAAGCGCAAACCCGCTTTCACACGCAAGGAATCCACCATGATGAGAAGCATTCGGCAAGGAATTCCCCGCCTGATCGGCGTGTCGAGCTTGGTCGCGGCGCTCGCTGGCGGGGTTGGTGCGACAAGTGCCGCAGCAGCGCCCCAGGCCCCGCCAAAGGCCCCCTCCCAGAACATCTGCACACGGGCCACGCCCCAGTTCTGCACCGGCAACGTCCTCCAGCAGGGCGCCCAGACCGGACCCGCCAGCGGCAACGTACTCCAGCAAGGTGCCCAGACCGGACCGGGCCGCGGCAACGTCCTCCAGCAGGGCGCACAGACCGGCGCCACAGGCAACGTCCTCCAGCAAGGCGCCCAGACCGGACCGGGCCGCGGCAACGTCCTCCAGCAAGGCGCACAGACCGGACCCGCCAGCGGCAACGTCCTCCAACAGGGCGCACAGACCGGACCGGGCCGCGGCAATGTGCTCCAGCAGGGCGCACAGACCGGCGCCACAGGCAACGTCCTCCAGCAAGGTGCCCAGACCGGACCGGGCCGCGGCAATGTGCTCCAGCAGGGCGCACAGACCGGCGCCACAGGCAACGTCCTCCAACAGGGCGCACAGACCGGACCCGCCAGCGGCAACGTCCTCCAACAGGGCGCACAGACCGGACCCGCCAGCGGCAACGTCCTCCAGCAAGGCGCACAGACCGGACCCGCCAGCGGCAACGTCCTCCAGCAAGGCGCACAGACCGGCGCCAGCAGCGACGTCCTCCAGCAAGGCGCACAGACGTGACCTCTGTCGCGTGCTGACCACGCCAAACTACCGACCAAACTCGGTAGCGCGAACCCGCCACTGGGCAGTGGCGGGTTCGCCAACTCCGGGAACTCGCTCACGGCGTAGTCGAAGCACGACCCGACACGGCCGTGACGATGTCCGTCTGGTCCGGGCCCCTGCGGTGCTTCACCACGCGGTGCTTCTCCACGCGGGGTCCCAGACAGAGTTCCGCCAAATTTCCCTGCAGCCAATGACTCCACAGCCAATGACTCCACGGCCAATGACTCCACGCTACGACGGGAAGCTACAGCTACCGGGATCCGTTACCAGGGCGCGACTGCTGCAGTTCGGACACCAGCCGGCGCAGCCGCGGTGTGGGACGGAGTCCCAGCTCGTCGCGGAGGTGCTGCTCGTAGCGTTCGAAGTCGTACAGCGCCTCGGACCGATTGTCCTCCGCCAGGTGGGCGCGGATCAGCGAAGCCTGGCTGCTCTCCCGCAGCGGATCCGCTTGGACGGCCGCATGGGCGGCCGTCACAGCCCAGGCGAACTCCTTCGTGTCGATGAAAGCGCCCGTCAGTGCCTCAAGGGCGTGGAGTCGAAGCTGCCGCCATTGCTCCGCCTCCGGCAACATCCACTCGTCGTACCAGCCGGGAAGCAAATCGGCGGACAGCTGGTCGACGGCCGACGCGTTGAGGTCGAGTTCCTCGGCCGGGACATGGGGATCGAGTATTCGCTGGGCCAACGACCGAGCCCGGAACAGGTCGACGGTGGCCTCCCGCGCGAGGCGCAACTCGGCGGGGCAGATGTTCAGTGCTTGCTTCCCGAGACCCTGGAGGCGTGACAATGCCGACCGCAGGTTCGTGTTCGCACCTTGCTCGGACGCTTCGGGCCAAAGACTCCCGGCGACCAGAGTTCGAGGGACAGCGGCCCGGTAGTTTAGCGCGATAAACGCCAGTAGTCGCTTCGAGCCAACTGGGACGGTCACTGGTTGGTCGCCGACTACGATGTCGAAACCGCCGAGAAGAGAGATGCTCACGGACGGCCCGGACCTGGTGGGCGGCGGAGAGAAAACGAGATCATATGAGCTCATGGCTTTGTGATCGCGTAGGAGTCGGTCTACCCGGCGCCCGTCGACTGGCCGCGCCGTCATTGCTGGGGGCCAGCGATCTGTACACCTCCCGCATAGCCATGCTGCTCTACCTGCCAAGAGATGTCGAATTGTCCTGATCGAGGCCAAGGATTGGTGCCCCCCGGCCGAACTTCCGCGGGTATGGCGCACGGGTCGAACCGGCGGACGGTGGCCACGGCCGCCGTGCCGGGAACGGCGGTGGCCCAGGGCGTGGGGATCTTCATGAGCGCGACGAACCGCGGGAGCGGGCTGCGCGGCACGGTCGAGTTCGGCGGGTGGCAACTGCGGTGAGCGGGCGTCCCGTTGCACCGCTCCCGGGCGGGCCGGGGTGACCATCGCACGATTCGCTCGTTCTGCTGAACGTGCGTCCACTGCCAGAAGTACCTTCCGCAGCCGCCCCGGCCGATGGGGAGCAGGCCGGGACCGCGCTCGTCGAGCACTATCCGCGGCTGGTCCGGCTCGGCTACCTCGTGCTGCCGCCGTCGCTCGGTAGCCACCGCCGGGTGCTGAAGGCGCACGCGCTGGCCCAGCGGTGTCTGCTGTCCGGGCGCCGGGCGGGGGCCGGCGGCGGCGTCCCGG
>NZ_JBEXPH010000071.1:0-39574 GCF_040611955.1 Streptomyces sp. NPDC006510
GGGCGACCACGGCGAGGTTGGCCAGGCTGCGTTTGACGTGGGCCCATCTCGCCGCGATGAAGTTCGGGGACCGGGCGGAGAACGCCGCCGCAAACGGCGGCACGGGCACGCACGCGCCCGTCGCCCCCGGCAAGCGCAACACCCCGCCCGCGGCGAAGCCCGATGTGCCGGTGGTGAAGGACGTGCCCAAAGGCTGGAAGCGGGTGAACGACCCCGAGGGCTTCAGCCTGACCGTACCCGAGGGCTGGGAGCGCCGGGCGGACGGCAACCAGGTCGACTACACCCCGGACAACGGCGTGCACTACATCCGGATCAGCATCGACCCGGCGCCCGACTTCGACAACCCGTACATGCACATGCTGAGCCTGGAGAAGCAGCTCGCCGAACGGCTTCCCGGTTACCAGCGCAAGACCCTGCACTCCAACACGTACCGGGACCGGCCGGGTTCGCTCTGGGAGTTCACCTGGACCGAGACCAAGGACCATCCGGGCCCCCGTCACGCGATCGACCAGATGTACTTCGGCGAGGAGGGCGGTCCGGAGTACGCGATGTACATGACGGGCCCGGCGGACGACTGGGACACGACCCGGGCGCAGTTCGACACGATGCTGCGCGGATGGCGTGCCCCCGGCAGCTCCGGCTGAGGTCCGCCGGACCCCTGCCGCGATGGCAGGGGTCCTGATCAGGGGCTTTGTTGCCAGTGATCGCTGGCTCGTTTGTGGGGACTGTGAAAACCCGTTACTCACGGGTACCCAAAGTGTGCGGCTGGACGTACTCTCGCCCTCATGACGGACTCGCAGGCCTCCACGTCCACCTCCGCAGCCCCGGTCGGCACCAACCCGGTGGCCGCCGCCCCCGCAGGCGTGCGCACCGCCGCCGATGTGGTGACTCCCGAGGTGATCGCCCAGCTGACCCGAGGCGTGGCCGGCTCGGGCCGTACGGCCAACCACACCCCCTTCACCGGGGAGAAGCTGGCCGACCTGCCGGAGTCCACCCCCGAGGACGTGGCGGGCGCCTTCGAGCGGGCCCGTGCCG
Organism: Streptomyces sp. NPDC006510; assembly: GCF_040611955.1. NCBI lineage: Bacteria > Bacillati > Actinomycetota > Actinomycetes > Kitasatosporales > Streptomycetaceae > Streptomyces > Streptomyces sp. NPDC006510. The sequence continues at coordinate 1,036 of NZ_JBEXPH010000071.1, forward strand.
CCCAGCCCGCCTGGGCCGCGACGCCCGTCCGCGCCAGGGCCGCCGTACTGCTCCGCTTCCACGACCTCGTGCTCAGCCGCCAGGCCGAGGTGCTCGACCTCATCCAGTTGGAGACCGGCAAGGCCCGGCTGCACGCCCACGAGGAGGTGCAGGCCGTCGCCGTCGCGGCCCGCCACTACGGGCGCAGGGCCGCCTCGTACCTGAAGCCGAAGCGGCACACCGGAGTCGTGCCGACCCTGACCAAGGTCACCGAGCTGCGCCAGCCGCGCGGCGTCATCGGGCAGATCGCCCCGTGGAACTACCCGTTCGAGTTGTCCGTCGGCGACGCGCTGCCCGCGTTCGTCTCCGGCAACGCCGTCGTGATGAAGCCCGACACGGAGACCGCGCTGACCGCGCTGTGGGCCCGTGACCTGCTGATCGAGGCCGGACTGCCCGCCGAGGTCTTCCAGGTCGTCCTCGGCGAGGGCCCCGTCGTCGGCCCCGAGGTCGTCAAGCACGCCGACTACGTCTCGTTCACCGGCTCCACCCGCACCGGCCGCGAGGTCGCGCAGGGCGCGGCGTCCCGGCTCGTCGGCGTCTCGCTGGAGCTCGGCGGCAAGAACGCCATGCTGGTCCTGAAGGACGCCGACGTGGAGAAGGCCGCCGCCGGCGCCGTCCGCGCCTGCTTCTCCTCCGCGGGCCAGCTCTGCATCTCCATCGAGCGGCTGTACGTCCACGAGTCGATCGCCGACGACTTCGTGGCCCGCTTCGCCGCTCGTACGAAGGCCATGCGGCTCGGCAACTCCCTCGCCTACGGCGCCGACATGGGTTCCCTGGTCGGCGAGCGCCAGCTGGAGACCGTCACCCGGCACGTCGCGGAGGCCGTCGAGAAGGGCGCCAGGCTCGTCGCGGGCGGGGTCGCCCGCCCCGACATCGGCCCGCTGTTCTACGAGCCGACCATCCTCGACGGCGTCGAGGCACCGATGGCCGTATGCAGCGAGGAGACCTTCGGCCCGGTCGTCTCCATCTACCGCTTCACCGACGAGGACGAGGTCGTCGCCCTGGCCAACGCCACCCCGTACGGCCTGAACTCCAGTGTCTGGACCAAGGACTCCCGGCGCGGCCACCAGGTCGCCGCCCGGCTGCGCACCGGCACGGTCAACATCAACGAGGGGTACGCCCCCGCGTACGGCAGCGTGCAGTCCCCGATGGGCGGCATGAAGGACTCCGGTCTCGGCCGTCGGCACGGCTCCGAGGGCATCCTCAAGTACACCGAGGCACAGACCGTCGCCCAGCAGCGGCTGATCCCGCTCGCCCCGTCCTTCGGCATGGACGACGAGAAGTACGCGGCGTTCATGACTCGCAGCCTGAAGGCGATGAAGGCGTTCCGCCTGCGCTGAACACCGGTGGTACCGCCGTACTTTCCGCCCGTTTCGCACCGAGGAGAGCCATGTCCCAGGACAGCCCTGCCCAGAATCGGCCCGTTGCCCCGGAAACGGCCGACGACGACGGCGCGTACGACTACGACGTGCTCGTCGTCGGCTCGGGCTTCGGCGGTGCGGTATCGGCCCTGCGGCTGACCGAGAAGGGGTACCGCGTCGGGGTGCTGGAGGCGGGCCGCCGCTTCACTCCCGGCACCCTCCCCAAGAACTCCTGGGACCTCAAGAACTATCTGTGGGCCCCCGCCCTCGGGCTCTACGGCATCCAGCGCGTCCATCTGCTCGGCAATGTGATGGTGCTGGCCGGTGCGGGCGTCGGCGGCGGCTCGCTCAACTACGCCAACACGCTGTACGTGCCCCCGGCACCGTTCTTCGAGGACCGGCAGTGGGCGGCCATCACCGACTGGCAGGACGAGCTGAAGCCGTACTACGACCAGGCCGAGCGGATGCTCGGGGTCCGGCTCAACCCGACGATGACCCCCTCCGACGTCCACCTGAAGGCGGCCGCGCAGGCCATGGGCGTCGGTGACACCTTCCACCTCGCCCCGGTCGGCGTCTTCTTCGGCGACGGCAAGGACGCCGACGGTGCCACGAGGGCGAAGCCCGGCGGCACGGTCGCCGACCCGTACTTCGGCGGCGCGGGCCCCGCCCGCAAGGCGTGCACCGAGTGCGGCGAATGCATGACGGGCTGCCGCCACGGCGCGAAGAACACCCTCAACGAGAACTACCTCCACCTCGCCGAGAAGGCCGGGGCGGTCATCCACCCGATGACCTCCGTCGTAGCGATCACCGACGACCCGGAGGGCGGCTACCGCGTCACCGCCGTCCCCACCGACCGCCGCAGGAAGGCGAAGCCCACCCGACTGCGCGCCCGCAAGGTGGTTGTCGCGGCCGGCACGTACGGGACTCAGAAGCTGCTGCACACCATGAAGGACAAGGGGCTGCTGCCGCGGCTCTCGGCCCGGCTCGGCGAGCTGACCCGTACCAACTCCGAGGCGCTCGTCGGCTCGCAGACCAGTGACCGGCGCTACCGCAAGAAGCACGGCACCCCGAAGGCCGACTTCACCCGGGGTGTCGCGATCACCTCCTCGATCCACCCCGACGAGAACACCCACATCGAGCCGGTCCGCTACGGCAAGGGCTCCAACGCGATGGGCTCGATGTCCATCCTCCAGGTGCCCTATGGCGGACGACGGGTGCTGGGCTGGCTCGGCAACATGGCCAAACACCCGACGCTCGCCCTGCGTTCGCTCTCCAACCGCCGCTGGTCGGAACGGACCATCATCGGGCTCGTCATGCAGTCGCTCGACAACTCCCTGACCACGTACCGCAAGCCGGGCGGCATAGGAAAGGGCCTGCTCACCGCCCGGCAGGGGCACGGCGCGCCCAACCCGACCCAGATCGAGGAGGCGACCCGCAGCGCCACGCTGCTCGCCGAGGAGATCAACGGCTTCGCGGGGTCGAACGTGGGCGAGCTGATGGGCACCCCGCTCACCGCGCACTTCCTCGGCGGCTGCCCGATCGGCGCCACCGCCGACGACGGGGTGATCGACCCGTACCACCGGCTCTACGGACACCCCGGCATCTCTGTGGTCGACGGCTCCGCGGTCTCCGCGAACCTCGGTGTCAACCCGTCGCTCACCATCACCGCCCAGGCCGAGCGCGCCATGTCGCTGTGGCCCAACAAGGGCGAGGCCGACCCGCGTCCGGCACAGGGCGAGGAGTACCAGCGGCTGGCCGCGGTCGAGCCGCGGTCACCGGCCGTGCCGAAGGACGCCTTCGGAGCGCTGAAGCTGCCGTTCCTCGGGCTGCCCACCGTCCCGCCGAAGAAGAAGCAGCCGTAGGGCCTTTCGTTTGGATCATGCCGGGCTCGCGGGGTCCGGCCTGATCCAAACGAAAGACCCTGGCGGTCACAGCCGACCGGGACAGCAGAAAGGGGCTGCACCCCCCTCCGAGTGCAGCCCCTCCATGGTCACGGTGACCGGATGCGTCACACGCCGGCGTCACCGTTCCTGCGGCGCCGCACGATGAACATCGCGCCCGCGCCGAGCACCACGGCCGCGCCGCCCGCGGTGGCGAACACCGGCAGCGCGGAGGACGAACCGGTCTCCGCGAGGCTGCCGGAGACCGTGCCGGTCGGGTTCTCGGCCGGCTTCGTGGACGGGATCGGGGCACTGCCACCGGTCTGCGGCGTCGAACCGCTCCCGCCGGACTTCACGATCTTGAACTTGTACGCGACGTCGCTGACGCCCATGCAGTCCTTGTCGCCCACGTACAGACCGGCGCCGAGCGTGAAGCCGGCGCCGACGGGGGCAGTCGGCTTCACATTGATGCGCAGCGGGATGTCGACCTCGTACCCCGCGGGGATCTCGTCGGACTGGCCGACGTAACCGACCGCGCGCCCGTCCTCGCTGAGCTCCACCCACCTGTGGGTCTCCGGGTCGAGGGCCTGGAGGCTGACCTGCTTCGAGCGGAACAGGTCGTTGCCCGCCTTGTCGGAGGAGGCGCCCGCGAAGTAGTCGATCTCCTTCACGGCGGACTTCGAGGAGTTGTAGACGTTCATCTTGAACTTGTGCCAGCCGCTGCCCCGGGCGATCCGGCCGGGCAGGCCGTTGATGGAGATGTCCAGGTCGGACTTGACGCACTCCGTCGGCTCCTCCGGGTCCTCGGACTCCGACGGGGACGCGGACGCCGAGGAGCTCGCCGAATTGCTCGGGGTCGCGGCGACGGTCGCGTCCGAGTCCGAGTCCGGAGCGGAACCGGCGGACTCGGAGGCCTCGCCGGGGCCGGCCTCGCCGGGGCCGGGCTCGCCGGGCTCCTCGGCGGGCTCCTCCTCAGCAGGAGTGGAGGCGGACTCGGAGGCGGACGGCTCGGCCTCCGGGGACCCGGAGTCGCTCGGCGAGGGCGAGACGGTGGCCTCGGCGGCAGTGGTCCCGTCCGTCGTCACGGCGAACGCGGCGGGGGCGGCCAGGACCGTGGCAGGAGCGATGACTGCCGTGGCGGCGGCGAGTGCCAGGGCGCGGCGGAGCTTCATGGTGACCTCGGGAGTCCGGCGTACCGCGATGAGCGATACGGGTTCGGGACGGGCCCGCCGTGCGGCAGCATGAGCGGGGCCGGTGGTTCCGCATGGTTGACCCGTGGTCCGCCGCAATGGTTGTCCGGATGCTCACGGAACCTTTATGTGACGCCCATCACGTCCACCCGCACATGAAAGGGCCCCGCGGACCGGGAACCGGCCGGCAGGGCCCTCGTGCGTCGTTGCCGGGACGCGGCCCGCGTCGCGGACCGTTCCGACTGGAATCCCAACCGGAAACGGCCGGCTCCGGGCGTCCCCGGAGCCGGCCGTTTCCTGAGGTGACCGGGCTGCTGTCCCCTGCCGACCGGTCACGCACGCTGGGGCGCGGTCCCACGGCGTACCTGTGGTACGCCACACGCTCCAGCGGAGCCACGCGTGGTTTCCTCTTCCAGAGCCGCCCCTGGCTGGCACGGACACCGGGACCAACGAATCCGTGCCGGACCCGGTCACGCGCCGTACGGGTGAGAGTCCGCCCGAACTGGGATACGCCGGAGTACCCCCGGCCCGCGGGGTGTCACGCCCGGCCGCGGCACAGCTCCAGCAGCGTCATGGCGAGGGAGGTGCCGGGCCTGCCGAGCGCGTCCCGGTACGAGCCGAGGATCTCCATCTCGCGGGAGAGGTTGATCCGGCGGCCGCCGGAGGTGATCCGGGCCTCCTGGACGACTGCCGAGACGGCCATCCGCTCCTGGACGAGCCCGATGATCCGGTCGTCGAGGGTGTCGATCCGGGCCCGTGCGTCGTCGATCAGGGCGGCGGCCTCCTCGGTGTGCGCGCCGGTCTTCTCGGCGGCGGTCTTCGCGGGGGCGGTGCTGGTCATGGTGGTGACTCCTCGTGGGTGGGGTCCCCGAGGCCGGCCGGTCCGTAACGCCAAAGCGCCCCGGGCCTTTCGGCCCGGGGCGCCTGGAACGTTGCTTGGGATCAAGCAGCACGACCATGGCAGCCGGCGGGCCGGATGCCATAGGTAAAGACGAAGGTCGTGTGCTGACGCATGGGACTCAGTATGGCCCCGTTGCCGCGGGCGGACCAACACGTGGCCCGGATGCTGAGACACCGGGTCCGGGCGGGCCGCGGCGACGGCCGCCCCCGCACCCTCGTACGGGCGGGACGACGGCGGACTCCGCAACCCCGGTAGAATCGACAAAACAGACCCCCCTTCACCGCCGGAAGGCCGCCCGTGCCAGCAGCACCCCCCGCCGCCCCCGACACCACCACCGACGTGGTCCTCGTTGTCGACTTCGGCGCGCAGTACGCCCAGCTCATCGCCCGACGCGTCCGTGAGGCCCGGGTCTACAGCGAGATCGTCCCGTCCACCATGCCGGTGGCCGAGATGCTGGCCAAGAACCCCCGGGCGATCATCCTGTCCGGCGGCCCCTCCTCGGTGTACGCGGAGGGCGCGCCGTCCCTCGACCGCGCGCTGTTCGAGGCCGGGGTCCCGGTCTTCGGCATGTGCTACGGCTTCCAGCTGATGGCCACCACGCTCGGCGGCACCGTCGACGACAACGGTGCCCGTGAGTACGGCCGCACCCCGCTCACCGTCTCCAAGACCGGCTCCACGCTCTTCGAGGGCACCCCCGCCGAGCAGTCGGTCTGGATGTCGCACGGCGACGCCTGCTCCGCCGCCCCCGAGGGCTTCACCGTCACCGCGTCCACGGACGTCGTACCGGTCGCCGCCTTCGAGAACGACGAGAAAAAGCTCTACGGCGTCCAGTACCACCCCGAGGTCCTGCACTCCACGCACGGCCAGCAGGTCCTGGAGCACTTCCTCTACCGGGGCGCCGGCATCGAGCCGACCTGGACCACGACCAATGTGGTCGAGGAGCAGATCGCGCTGATCCGCGAGCAGGTCGGCACCAAGCGCGCCATCTGCGGCCTGTCCGGCGGGGTGGACTCGGCGGTCGCCGCGGCCCTTGTGCAGAAGGCCATCGGATCCCAGCTGACCTGCGTGTACGTGGACCACGGTCTGATGCGCAAGGGCGAGAGCGAGCAGGTCGAGAAGGACTTCGTGGCCTCCACCGGAGTCCAGCTGAAGGTCGTCGACGCCGAGGAGCGCTTCCTCGACGCGCTGGCCGGGGTCTCCGACCCCGAGCAGAAGCGGAAGATCATCGGCCGCGAGTTCATCCGGGTCTTCGAGCAGGCCCAGGCCGAGATCGTCGCCGAGGGCGCCGCCGACGGCGAGGAGGTCGCCTTCCTCGTCCAGGGCACGCTCTACCCGGACGTCGTCGAGTCCGGCGGCGGCACCGGCACCGCCAACATCAAGTCGCACCACAACGTGGGCGGCCTCCCCGAGGACATCGAGTTCCAGCTCGTCGAGCCGCTGCGCCAGCTGTTCAAGGACGAGGTCCGGATGGTCGGCCAGGAGCTCGGTCTGCCGGAGGAGATCGTCCAGCGCCAGCCGTTCCCCGGCCCCGGCCTCGGCATCCGGATCGTCGGCGAGGTCACCAAGGAGCGGCTCGACCTGCTCCGCGAGGCCGACGCCATCGCCCGCGAGGAGCTGACCGCGGCCGGCCTGGACCGTGACATCTGGCAGTGCCCGGTGGTCCTGCTCGCCGATGTCCGCTCGGTCGGCGTCCAGGGCGACGGCCGCACCTACGGCCACCCGATCGTGCTGCGTCCGGTCTCCTCCGAGGACGCCATGACGGCCGACTGGTCGCGCCTGCCGTACGAGACGCTCGCCCGGATCTCGACCCGTATCACCAACGAGGTCGCCGACGTCAACCGCGTCGTTCTCGATGTCACGAGCAAGCCGCCGGGCACCATCGAGTGGGAGTGACCTTCCGCAAGGTCAATGCCGATGCCGTCGCTCATTCGTTTGGGCGGCGGCATCGTCGTATGAGCTGGGCAGGCTGGTTGCGGAGACGAGACTCTGCCTCATGGGAGCAATCATGAGTGCCGCACCCGAGTACGAGCTGGACGAGAAGTACAACTACCCGGTCCCCCCTCCCGAGGGCTGGACTGCGGATGATCTCGACCGGCTTCCGAACCTGCCGCGGCGCACTGAGCTGATCGATGGGAGTCTCGTCTTCATGGGTCCGCAGACCAGGTTTCACATGCGGACCGTGCGTCTGCGAGACCTCTCTCCTTGAACAGGCGCCGGACGATCTCGATGTCTTTCGTGAATTCAGCGTCAGGCTGGACAGCCGGAACCGGACGTACTAGTGGGCGGCAGACCTCGCTCAGGCCGGAGGACGTCATCCTGGCGGTGGAGGTCAGTCTCGGAGGAGTCTGCGGACAGGGACCGGGAGGTCAAGCTCCGGAGGCACGCAGCTGCCGGGGTCGTGCACTTCTGGAGGGTGGAGGCGGGCGGGGACGGTCTGCCCATCGTGTACGTCTACGAGCTCGATCCGGCTCTGAAGGCCTACACGCCGACGGGCATCCATCACAACAAGTTGAAGCTGGACGTTCCCTTTCCCCTTGAAATCGACCTCACCGCGATCAACCAGCGGCGGCGACAGACGACGTGAAGGGGTGGTCCTCCCGGCGGATCGCCCTCCGACGCCCCTGGCCACTTGCGGCAACCGGCGGTAACTTCCGGTTCCGTACGCCCTGGGAGCCCCGAGGAGCCGCCATGTCCGAGCCCACACCCATACCCGTGGACCAGCTCCACTTCGCGATGCCGCCCGTCCACGAATCCATGGCCGATGAGCGCGCCCACCGCAAGGAACGGCTGGCCGGGGCACTCAGGCTGTTCGGGGAGTACGGGTACGAGGACGGCGTCTCCGGCCACATCACCACACGGGACCCGGAGTTCACCGACTGCTTCTGGGTCAACCCCTTCGGGGCCCCGTTCGGCGGACTCGCACCGGACGAACTGATCCTGGTCAATGGCGAAGGGCAGGTCGTCGAGGGCCGCCACCACGTCAATCAGGCGGCGTTCGCCGTCCACGCACAGGTGCACCGGGCCCGCCCGGACGCCGTCGCCGTCGCCCACACCCACTCCGTGCACGGGCGGGCCCTGTCCGCGCTCGGCGAGCTCATCGAGCCGATCACCCAGGAATCCTGCGCCTTCTACGAGGACCACGTCCTGTACGACGCGTACACCGGGGTCGTCGTGGACGAGGACGAGGGGCGCCGGATCGCCGCCGCGCTCGGCGGGCGCAAGGCGATCGTGCTGCGCAACCACGGACTGCTGACCGTCGGCGACTCGGTGGACGCGGCCGCATGGTGGTTCATCGCACTGGAGCGCTCCTGCCAGGTGCAGTTGGCCGCGCGGGCGGCCGGGAAACCGGTGCTGATCGAGCACCAGGACGCCGTCGCCACCCGTGAACAGCTGGGCAGCGACCTGGTGGCATGGATCAACTACCAGCCCCTGTGGCGCCGGATCAGTCGCACATTCTGACGACACGCGCCGACGGGCCGCCCCGATGCGGTCCACAGCCCTGCCGTACGGCACAATTCGCAGCGATAACAGCCGAGTTGGCTGTACCGGTGCTTGAAAGGGCGGCGTTCGCAGTGGCGTTGGACGAGGCGAGGGCGGGCAGCACGCACCGCGGCGGCTGCACGTGCGGCGACTGCCCGCACGGGGCGCGCGAGGGCCACCGGCGTGCGGTGGCCGCCTTCCTGGCCAAACGGGACGAACTCGCCGCCGGCCAGGGGCTGCCGCCCGGAGTCGCGCAGTCCGCCTCGGCGACCCGTCAGTGGGTCTCGGACGAGCTGACCCAGTCCGCCAGGACCGTCGCCGAACGGGGCCGGGAGGCGGGCGACGCCTGGCTGTACCGGGTGTGGCGGCGCACCCTGATCGTGGTGTGGGGAAGCGTCGCCCTGCTGGTCATCGGCGAGGCCACCACCGCCATCGGCGCGGGCTGGACCAACGCCCGTACGGCGGGACTGGTCGCCGGACTCGTCACCGCGGGCCTGCTGACCGGCGCCGCCCATGTCCACCGTGGCCGGGGCGGCCTCCTCGCCCCGTTGATCGGCGAGGACAACCGGCTCTCCACCTCTCGGGCGGTCGCCGTCTCCTGGGTGCTGCTCGCGGTCTTCTCCGTACTCGTGCTGGCGCTCCAGCTGGCGGGTGCCTCCGGCCACGCCGAGCGGGACGCACTGATCGAGGGGCTGGATCTGGCCCGGGGCGCCGGGGTGGTCACCGTGCTCGCGCTGGTCTGCGCCGTCGCCGTCGTCGTACGCCGGGTGGTGACCGTACGGGCCCTCGCCGGACGGCTCCAGAAGCTGCGGGCCGACCGGCCACGCGCCGCCGATCTGCTCACCGACGACTCCGGGCGGGGCAGCTTCACGGATGTGCAGTACGTGCTGGTGAGCACCGTCGCCGTGCTGTTCGCCGCGGTCCGCCTCGCCCGCCGCCCCGAGCAGCTGCCGGATCTGCCCTGGGGCCTGGCACTGCTGGTCACCGTCTCGGCACTCGCGTACTTCACCGGGAAGTACGCGGAGGGCGGACGCCCGGTGATCCTCTCGGTGGTCCGGGCCCGCGAGGCCGGGGACCTGGACGCGCCGGTCCGCACCGGCGACGACATCGAGATCCGCGGCGCGGGCTTCGTACCGCCCGGCGCCGGAACACCGGACCGGCTGGCCCGCCTGGTCGTCCGGATCGGCCGGGTCCATGTGCACGTACCACTGATCCCGGTCAGCGGCGGCTTCGCCAACCCGACGGACGGCGTCCTGACCGTGCCGGTACCGGTGGAGGTCGAGCCGGGAGTGGTGGAGGTGCAGGTCGTGACCGCCGCCGGAGTGGAGACGAACCGGGTCGAGATCGACGTGACGGACTGACCCCCGGAGGGGCGGCGGATACCGGCCGGTCGACCCACCGGGGTGAGCAGCGCGTTGTCCGCGTACGTAAGGTCTGGTGACGGGTCTACGGAAGGCGGGGCAGCCACATGCAGGTATACGGAACGAACGTACGCGGTCTGGGCGAGTCGAGAGGGCTCAAGGACCTGGCGCGGGAGCATGCCCTGCTGCCCCTGCGGATCTTCCTCGGTGTCACCTTCATCTACGCCGGGCTCGACAAACTGACGGACAGTGCCTTCTTCCGGGCGAGCGGCGCCGGCTCCATCGGCGAGACCATGCACGCGGTACGCGACTCGTCCGCGATCCCGGCCCTCGTCGACCTCGCGCTGAAGAGCCCCGGCGCCTTCGGGTACGCCATCGCCATCGGTGAACTCGCCGTCGGCCTCGGCACCCTCGTCGGGCTGTGGGCACGGCTCGCCGCGCTCGGCGGGGCGCTGATCTCGCTGAGCCTGTGGCTGACCGTGAGCTGGCAGGTCGAGCCGTACTACTTCGGCAACGACCTGGCCTATCTCATGGCCTGGCTGCCGCTGGTGCTCGCCGGGGCCGCGGCGTTCTCCGTGGACGCCTTCCGCGCGTCACGACGGCGACGGATCCGGTAGTTCACCCAGGTCGCGGTGGCGGCCAGCCAGAGGCCGCCGAAGAACAGCGGGAAGAAGAAGACCCACGGGGCGTCCCAGGCTCCGGCGGCGTCCGCCGCGTAGCCCGCCGCCAGCGTGAGCATGACCACACCCGCCACCGCCCGTCCCGGACGGATCTCATGACGTAGCACGGGTGACCTCCACCTGTCCGATGCCGACTTCGAGAGTGAGCTCGATCGTTCCGGCCGGTCCGTTGCCCGGGGGCGGCGGCAGCGTCCGGTGCTCGTTCTGCGACGGCCTGATGTCCACGTCGGCGGGCTCCCCGGCCGGAGCCTCGCCGGGGCGGCTGACCGGCAGGGTGATGTCGCCGAAGCCCGCCCGCGCGTTCACCTTCACCGTCACCGCCTTCGGTACGACGACCACCGCGCGGCCGGCCCCGACCCCCACCTCCGTCACGAGGGTGTCGCCCCGGGGAACCGTGATCCCGGTGAGGTCCAGCCGTGCCACTCCGGTGCCCAGCTGGTAGCGCGGCTGGACGGCGGCCACCGAGGCCGGGCGCCACCCCTCGCGCACCCACTGCGTGGAGATGTCCTTGGGCAGCGCGGAGGCACAGGCCAGCAGGACGGCCGTGATCATCGACAGCATGACCGTGCCGAACCCCGTCCGGCCCAGGAACGCGCTGACCAGCATCCCCAGCCCGAACACCCCGAGCGCGGCGGCCAGGCCGAACTGCAGACTCGTGCCGAGCGGCTGGGACTCCCAGCTCAGCCCCGTGCCCAGCCCGCCCGCGATCAGCGCGAACAGGAACACCAGACCGCCGATCGAGGTCGGGCCCCTGGTACCGGGCTCCCGCCGGGGCGCGCGGAACGGATCGTCCGGCGCCGCCCCCGAGGGGCGCACCGTCCGGCCCGGGAGCGCGGCATCGGCCGGACCCCACAGATAGCCGACGCCCACCGGCCCCGACGTGCCGTCCTTGACGATCGGGTCCCGCCACCACGACGGGCTGCCCGGCGACGGCGGCGCCTTCACCTCGGGCGGCGCGTCCGCCACCGCCTGCGCGGTCGCCGGATGCAGCGGGTCCTCGGGCGCCGCGGTCCTGCGGTGCTGCGTCCACACCGCGAAGCCGACCACCGCGAGCGACAGCATCGCGGAGAACGCCAGCGTGCCGCCGTTGCCCAGCATCGAGAGGAAGAGACCGCAGCCGATCAGCGCGAGCAGCACCGCGATCAGCGAGGCCCCCTCCACCCGCCCGGACAGCAGCCTGCGCGCCTCGTTCTCCTCCTCGCCGTCCACGGGGACCAGCAGCCAGGCGAAGCCGTAGAAGATCAGCCCGATGCCACCGGTCACGGACAGCACACCGAGCACGATCCGGAAGATCACCGGATCGACGTCGCAGTACCGGCCGAGCCCGCCGCACACCCCGGCCACGACCTTGTGCCGCGGACTGCGCCGCAGCAGAGGGGCCGGTTCGGGGGGCGGAGCGACACCGGGGGAGGCGTCCTGGGGAACGGTCATGGCTCCATGGTGACGGGCCGGGAGCCCGTCCGGGACCCGCGCCGACCCTGGCCGATCCCTGATATTGGCCGGACGGGCCCCTGCGGGACCGCCCGTGCCGGGCACTCAGGGGTCGCTCAGGGGCCGACCCTGATGCCGTCACCCATTCGGACATGTGACGATCGGGGCATGCCAGCCGCCACCACCCGAGCCACCAGCTCCCGCAGCGCCGACCCGGAGGAGCAGCCGCTGCGCAAGCTGTACCGCAGCGCCGACGGACGACTGCTGGGCGGCGTCGCGCGCGGTCTCGCCGGGCATCTCGGGCTGCCCGTCGTCTGGGTGCGGTTCGTCTTCCTCGGCCTGTTCTTCGCGGACGGCCTCGGCGCGCTGCTCTACGCCGTGTTCTGGATCGTCGTCCCGCTCGGCGTCGGCGGCGTCGAGGCACCCCGCTCGGTCTTCGAGACCGCCCCGGACGGCAGGCGCCGGCTCCGCAAACCCGACAGGGGCCAGGTCTTCGCCCTGATCGCACTGCTCTTCGGCGCCATGATCTTCGTCGGCAATGTCGACATGGGCAGCGGGGCCAACCGCTACATCTGGCCCACGCTGCTGATCGGCGCCGGTTCCGTACTGGTCTGGCGGCAGGCCGACAATGCCCGGCGCGCCCGCTGGATGGAGGTCGGCAGCCGCCGCCGGGTCCTGCACCTGGTCCGGGGGCTCGCCGGGGTCGCCCTGGTCGGCCTGGGCCTGGCCGTCTTCATGGTGGTACGCGGCTCAGCGGCCCAGCTCGGCAACGTCATGACCGCGGCCATCGCCGTCCTCACCGGCATCGCGCTGCTGGCCGGCCCCTACCTCGTGCGCATGACCCAGGACCTCTCCGAGGAACGCCTGATGCGCATCCGGGCCCAGGAGCGCGCCGAGGTGGCCGCCCATGTCCATGACTCGGTGCTGCACACCCTCACCCTGATCCAGCGCAACGCGGAGGACGCCGGCGAGGTCCGCAGGCTGGCCCGCGCCCAGGAACGCGAACTGCGCAACTGGCTGTACAACCCCGAGGGCACCGGCAAGGACGAGGACGACGAACCCGAGACCCTCGCCGAAGCGGTCAAGCGCGCCGCCGCCGAGGTCGAGGACAAGCACGGTGTCCCACTGGAGGTCGTCGTGGTCGGCGACTGCCCGCTGGACGAGAAGCTGACCGCACAGATGCAGGCCGCACGCGAAGCGATGGTCAACGCCGCCAAGTACGGTGGCGAGGGCGGCGCCGTGCAGGTCTACGCGGAGGTCGAGGGCCGCACGGTCTTCGTCTCGGTGCGCGACCGGGGTCCGGGATTCGACCTGGACTCCGTACCGGGGGACAGAATGGGCGTACGAGAATCAATCATCGGCCGGATGCAGCGCAACGGCGGTACGGCGCGGCTGCGTTCGGTGCCCGGCGGGGGCACGGAAGTCGAGCTGGAGATGGAGAGGGCGAGCGATGACGGAGACCACTGAGGCGGCCGGGGGCCCGGAGCGCCGGGTACGGGTCGTGCTCGTCGACGACCACCGGATGTTCCGCACCGGCGTCCAGGCCGAGATCGGCCGCACCGAGGAGACCGGCGTCGAGGTGGTCGGCGAGGCCGCCGACGTAGACCAGGCGGTCACCGTCATCACGGCGACCCGCCCCGAGGTCGTCCTGCTCGATGTGCACCTGCCGGGCGGCGGCGGCGTCGAGGTGCTGCGCCGCTGCGCCCCGCTGATGGGGGCCGTCGAGAACCCGGTGCGGTTCCTGGCGCTGTCCGTCTCGGACGCCGCCGAGGATGTCATCGGCGTCATCCGGGGCGGCGCCCGCGGCTATGTCACCAAGACGATCACCGGCACCGACCTGGTCGACTCGGTCTTCCGGGTCCAGGACGGCGACGCGGTGTTCTCGCCCCGGCTGGCCGGCTTCGTCCTCGACGCCTTCGCCTCCACGGACGCGCCGCCGGTCGACGAGGACCTGGACCGGCTGACCCAGCGCGAGCGCGAGGTGCTGCGGCTGATCGCCCGCGGTTACGCGTACAAGGAGATCGCCAAGCAGCTGTTCATCTCGGTGAAGACGGTCGAGTCGCATGTCTCGGCGGTGCTGCGCAAGCTCCAGCTGTCGAACCGGCACGAGCTGACCCGGTGGGCGACGGCGCGACGGCTGGTCTGAGCCCGAGATCCGTTCCTACGGTTCAGTAGGCGCGTGAGCGATCACGCGGCTACCCTGTGCGCGACGGAAGGAGGACGGCATGCTGCTGAGATTCCGCACGGCGAATGTACGGTCGCTGCGCGACGAGCAGGAGCTGTCCTTCGTCGTACCACCGGGCGAGGAATCGGATGTCGCGCGGACCGTCGAGCTCTCCGACGGAAAGCAGCTCCAGGTCTATCCCTTGCTGGGCATCTTCGGCGCGAACGCGTCGGGCAAGTCCAATGTGATCTTCGCGCTGAAGAAGATGCGTGAAGCGGTCCTCAGTTCGTACGGCGAGTGGACCTCGTACCAAGGGATTCCGCGCGAGGTGTTCGCGCTGGATCCGAAGGCCGAGGCGGAAAGCGCCTTCTACGAAGCCGACTTCGTGCTGGACGACGGCGTCCGCTGGACCTATGGCTTCGAGCTGGGCGCGGAGCGCGTGGAGGCCGAGTGGCTGCACGCCTACCCCAAGGGCCGCCGCCAGGTGTGGTTCGACCGCGACGCGACGCGCGAGAAGGTCTTCGACTTCCCCGGCGACCGGGTGCAGGACCGGGCCCTGCTGGCCCGTATGACCCGTGCGGACGCGCTTCTGCTGTCCCGTGCGGCCAACGACAACCACCAGCAACTCACGCGTATCTTCGACTGGTTCAAGCAGAACCTCTGGGACATCACCCCGGAGACGGAGATCGCGCAGCGGGAGGCTTTCACCGCGCGCAAGCTGCTCGACGAACGCTCCCGGGAGCGTATCGAGGAGCTGCTGCGCGTCGCCGATCTGGGCATCAGCGGAGCCGAGGTGGAACAGCGGCCGGGACAGGCCCCGTCGGTCAGATTGCTGCACTCCGGCGGAAGCGACGGAGCCGTACCGCTCGACTGGAAGCGGGAGTCCTTCGGCACGCGGTCGTGGTTCGCGCTGATCGGCCCGCTCCTGCTGGCGCTGGACGAGGGCGCGGTCCTGCTGATCGACGAACTGGACGCCAGCCTGCACCCGCGTTTCGCGGCGGAGGTCGTACGGCTCTTCCAGGCCCCTTGGGCCAACACCAGGGGCGCCCAGCTCGTCTTCACGTCCCACGACCCGTCATTGCTCAGCACGCCTCGGGGCGGTCGGCAGCTGGAGCCTGGACAGGTCTGGCTCACCGAGAAGGACCGGGCCGGCGCCACCGAGATCTACCCGCTGAGCGATGTGGAACCGGGCGAGGAGGAGGACCTCACGGACTCCTACCTCGCGGGTGCTTTCGGGGGTGTACCGAAGATGGCCGCCGGACAGATCGGGCGCAAGCTGCTGGCATCACGTACAGGGGAGGCGGAGCGTTCCTGATGGCGAGGGACAGGGGGCGGGACAACCCGGGGCGTGGGCGAAAGCAGCGGCCGGAGGAGCGGCCGCGAGAGGTGTACGTCTTCACGGAGGGCGAGGTCACGGAACCGGGATTCGTCGAGTACGTGCGTGATCACGGAACCCCCGCCAAGCAGGGCCGCAGCGTCGAGATCTTCTTCGAGAACCTGACCGCGCCCTCGAAACGCCGTAAGCCCCTGCCTTTGGTGGAGGAGGCCATTCCGTACGTTGCGAGAGCCGAGAGGACGGCGCGGAAAGCCGGGCTCAAGGAGAAGGACTGGAACTGGCCGCAGGTCTGGTGCCTCTTCGACCGGGATCAGCATGAGGACATCCCGTCCGCCTTCGCCAGGGCGAGAAGAGCGGGCGTGAGGATCGCCTACTCCCACCCCTGCTTCGAGCTGTGGCGGCTGCTCCACTACCAGAACTACACGAGCACCTTCGGCGGCGTCTGCGACAGCGCGGCGGACCGCCTCAAGCAGCAACCGGGCTTCGCGCAGACCTATGGTCCGACCATCCGGAGCGTCTCTCCGGAGACGGCGAAGCGTGTGATGCCGGAGCAGCTCCGCGGCAGGTACGAGAAGGCCCGCCGCTTCGCCCAGCAGCGGAACGCCACGCATACCGGCCCGGACCAGACCCGCTGGGACCCGTACACCGACGTGTGGAGCTTCGTCGAGGACGGGCTGGGCATCGCCGACTACTGACGGGAGCGGGCGGGGTGCTTCGGTCTCTCGCGTGCCGGTGACGCCGTAGGCTTCCGGGTGCAACCGGACCGAAGTCAGACGTAGAGGGAGTGCCGTACGTGGCCAAGCTCACGCTCGCGCAATTGGAACGCCATCTCTTCGCAGCGGCGGACATTCTGCGCGGCACGATGGACGCCGCCGAGTATCGGGACTTCATCTTCGTCCTGCTTTTCCTCAAGAGAGTCAACGACGAGTTCGATGCCGCACGAGAGCTGATTCTCGCCGAGGCCCTGGCGGCCGGGTCCTCCGAGGAGGAGGCCGAGGAGGAAGCGGAGACCTACCAGAACTACCGGTTGCGCGGAGTCGTGTACGTACCGGAGGAGGCCCGCTGGGAGCGGCTCGCCGGGGGAGTCGACGAGATCGCGACGCATTACCTCCAGCCGGCCCTCGACAAGCTGGAGTCGCAG
The DNA here is from genome assembly GCF_040611955.1 of Streptomyces sp. NPDC006510. NCBI lineage: Bacteria > Bacillati > Actinomycetota > Actinomycetes > Kitasatosporales > Streptomycetaceae > Streptomyces > Streptomyces sp. NPDC006510. The sequence goes on from NZ_JBEXPH010000071.1 coordinate 18,000, forward strand.
CCCGGCAACGGAGAGCTGCGGGGCCTGTTCAGCCACGTCAACTTCAACCGTATCGGCGGTGGCAGGAGCTCGTCGGCGGCGGATCTCGCCGACAAGCGGCTGGCCGCGCTCATCGAGCACTTCGGTGGCATCCGGCTCCGGGGTGAGGACTTCGAGTTCCCGGACATGATCGGTGCCGCGTACGAGTACCTGATCAAGGACTTCGCGGATACGGCGGGCAGCAAGGGCGGCGAGTTCTACACCCCGCGTGCGGTCGTCCGGATGATGGTCGAGCTGGCCCGGCCGACGGCCGGAATGCGGATCTACGACCCGTGTGTCGGCTCCGGCGGAATGCTCATCCACGCCAAGGAGTACATCGACGAACACGGTGGCGACTCCGGGAATCTGTTCCTCGCCGGGCAGGACGCCAACAGTGGCTCGTGGGTCATGGCCACCATGAACATGCTCTTCCATGGTGCGAAGTCGTTCTCGTTGAAGACGGGCGACACCCTCACCAATCCGCTGCACCCGGAGGCCGATTTCGACCTGGTGCTCAGCAATCCGCCGTTCTCCATGGACTACAAGGAGGACGAGGTACCGCACCTGGGGGATCGGATGCCATACGGTGCGGCCCCCGAAAAGGGCAAGGCCGACCTCATGTTCCTCCAGCACATGCTGGACATGGTGCGGGTGAAGGGCGGATCGGTCTTCACCGTGATGCCGCACGGCGTCCTCTTCCGGGGCGGCGGCGAACAGAAGATCCGCACGAAGCTGCTGGACGCGCACCTGATCGAGGCCGTGATCGGCCTCGCGCCGAACCTCTTCTACGGGACCGGCATCCCGGCCTGCGTCATCGTGCTCCGCCCCCCGGAGCAGCGGCCGAAGGACCAGCGGGACAAGGTGCTGTTCATCAACGCCGACCGCGAGTACCAGGCGGTGCGCGCGCAGAGTGTGCTGCTGCCCGAGCACGTCGAGAAGATCGTCTCGACTTTCCACGCCTACAAGGATGTCGAAGGCTTCGCGAAGGTGGTGGACCGGAGCGACCTGGCGGAGAACGCCGACAACCTGAACATCCGCCGCTACGTGGACAACACCCCGCCGCCGGAGCCGCAGGACGTACGGGCACACCTGATGGGTGGCGTGCCGGTCGCGGAGATCGAGGCGAAGAAGTCACTGCTCGACGCGTACGCGGTGGACGCGCTGGAGCTGTTCGCGGCGCGGGAGGGCGACCCGGAGTACGTCGACTTCCTGCCGGAGGGCGAACGCCCGGACGCGGCCCGGCTGACCGAGCTGGCGGGCAAGCGGGAGGCGGTGCTGTGGAAGGCGTTCGAGGAGTGGTGGACGTCGGAGGCCGAGCAGATCGCCCTGCTGGCTCCGGCGGATGATGGCGATGACCGTACGGAGAACGAACGCAAGGCCCAACTGGCCAGGCTGCGCGAGGACTTGATCACCTCCTTCCGATCCCGCCTCCTTCAGGTCGGCCTTCTCGACCGGTACGCGCTGGCCGGCGCGGTCGCCGGGTGGTGGCACGAGGGCAAGAACGACCTCAAGGCGCTTTCGGTGAACGGCTTCGGCGGCGTCATCGACGGCTGGATCGACATGGTCAAGACGATGCTGGCCGCAGAACCGGACCCGAGCACGGGCGGCAGCCGAAAGCGCTCGGCGGCGGAAAGGCGCCAGGCATACGACCACAAGGTGGTCGCCGCCATCGCCCCGGAGTTCCTGGAGCGGCTCGCGGCAGCGGACCGAGCCAAAGCGGATCTGGACGCGAAGGTGAAGGCAGCCGAGGAGGCGAAGGCGGCCCTCGCGGCGGCGGAGAAGGCGGCAGCCGAGTCCGGCGAGGAGGACGCGGAGGTGGACCCGGCCCTGGCGGAGGCCGTGCTCGCGCCGAAGGCCCTGGCGAAGCTGAAGAAGGACCGGACGGCGGCTGGCAAGGCCGTGACCGACCTGGAGAACGACTTCTGGCCGATCGACCCGGGGAAGAAGCCGAAGAAGGCGGTGGCGGCTGCCGAGGCCAAGGCGGCTGCGGCGGAGGACGTGCAGGAGTCGCTGCTGGACGTGGTTGCGGGGGATGGCGGAGCCGAGGCTGAGGCGACGGTGCCCCTGCTTACTCGGGTGCGGCAAGGAATGGATGACGGGGCAAAGAGGGACGCCGTGTTGGGCATCCTGCGTGACGATCTTGTGCGCAAGTTGGACGGGCATGTGGTGCGGGGGCGCCGGGGACTGGTGGAGTCGTTCCAGGTGTGGGCGGGAAAGTATGCGGACTCATTGCAGGACATCGAGGACAGGCGAATTCACGCGACGGCACAGTTGAGTGACCTTCTGAAGGAGCTTGGCTATGGGCAGTGAAGTGTGGCTCGAAGCGCCGCTGAAGAGCCGCCTACTCCGGATTGAGGGCGGCCGTAGCCCGGACCTGCCTGACACTCCCGCAGCAGCTGGCGGTTGGGGAGTGCTCAAGGTTAGCGCTGTTCACAGGTCAGGTTTTCGTCCGGGAGAGAACAAGGAGGTCTCCGATGTTGCACTCGTCGACGAACGCTACGAGGTTCAGGCGGGTGATCTTTTGATTTCGCGCTCGAATACTCCTGAACTGGTTGGCTCTGCATGCATCGCCACTTCCAGCTCATCACGTTTGCTTCTGTCAGATAAGACGCTTCGGCTTGTGGTTGATCAAGAGCTGGCAGATGCCCGCTTCGTGAATTTCAGCCTTTCGGGCCCTGCCCTACGCAGTCAAATCGAGAATGCCGCGTCGGGTAGTAGTCGAAGTATGCAGAACATCAGCCAACTCTCCATTGAGCGATTGATGCTGCCGTGGCCACCGATCGCTGAACAGCGTCGGATTGTTGGAGTGCTTGACGCTGTTTCGGTTGAGGAGGACTCCATTGGGGCCTCAATCGCGAAGATTCACGCCGTACGCCAGGGGATTCTACTCAGCTCAATGCCCCTGGATGCACAGGCGGTTCCCCTCGAAGGCTGGGTTCGATTCCCACTCAAGGTGGTTGTTCCGTCCACCGACTACGGAATTTCCGAAGCGTTGGTCAGCGACCCGCAAGGCATGCCGGTCTTGCGCATGAACAACATCCGCGACGGTCGAGTGGATGCCGACGAACTTCGCTACTGCCCCACCTCCGTGCCGGACAGGCTCGTGCTGCGGCATGGAGACGTGCTGTTCAACCGAACCAACAGCATTGAGCACGTTGGTAAAGCCGCCATGTGGAAGGATGATCTGCCGAAGGCCACGTTCGCTTCCTACTTGGTTCGTCTGAACCCTGACCTCCGGCAGATCACACCGGAATACTTGGTGGAGTGGCTTCAGCATCCGCTCATTCGGCAACGAGTAAAGGCGATTTCGACAGTCGCTGTCCAGCAGGTGAATGTGAATCCGACCCGCCTCCGCGACCTCGAAATCGACCTCCCCATTTCTCTGGACGAACAGCGCAGGATCGTGAGCTCGCTCGCCGCCTGTGATGACCGAATTCGCTGCGAGGAAGAGGAGCTTGCCAAGCTCCGCCAGCTGAAGACTGGCCTTGCGGACGATTTGTTGGCGGGCAGGCCGGTCGGGGCCGGGCGGAGCTGATGCTCACGGCCCGAACTCCGGACCCTCACTGGAGAGCTTGAGCTCAGCCCAAACCGCCTTCCCGATCCCGTTCCTGCGCGGGCACGTCCCCCACCGGTCGGCGAGGGCGATCACCAGTGCCAAGCCGCGGCCGTCCTCGTCGTCGATTCCGGCCGGGCGCGGCTTCGGGAGGTCGTCGTTCGCGTCGGCCACCTCCACACGCAACGTGCTGTCGTAGAGCGCGAATCGCGTTCCGATCTCCCGGCCGGGCGACACCCGGCCGTGCTCGACGGCGTTGGTGACGAGTTCGGAGAGCAGCAGCACCGCTGTCTCGGCCGGCTCGTCGTCGATTTTCCACTCGATGAGTTGCTGCCGCAGGGCTGCCCGCGCCCGGCCGGCGCTTCTGCGGTGGCGGGGGAAGCGGTGGCGGGCTTCGGCGCCGGTGACGGACATGGCCGTGGGCGATTCTCCGGATGCAGACACAGGGGTGCCCCCTCAAGAGCGCGTGGCTGGATGGCGGTTTGGCCTGGCGTGGCCGCCCGCAGAAAGTTGCCGTGCGTGAGCAAGAGGCAACTATCCGCATAGTGTGGTGCCGCGCTCGCACGGTGCAAGCGGAACACCTAAGTTCACTCCATCTGATGCTGACGCTGGGTATGTTGGTCGTCGCGAAGAGTGCGCGATGGGAAGTTCGGTTGAGGGGGCGTTATGCCAGTGCTGGAGAATCCAACGGTCCGTCGCCGGGTGCTGGGGGCGAACCTGCGGCGGCTGCGCGATGAGCAGGGTCGACTGCTCGAAGATGCCGCTCAGGAGCTCGGATGTCACCCGGCAAAGGTCAGCCGGATCGAGTCGGGGCGCAGCGGGATCCGTCAACTCGACCTCAAAGTGCTGCTCGACTTCTACGGCGTCAAAGACGCGAGGACTCGCGAAGGGTGGCTTGCCCTTGCACGCGAGAGCCGACGGCAGCGCTGGTGGCGGGAGTTGGAGGATCAGCTTCCGCAGGACTTTCTCGACCTGATCGGTCTGGAGGATGAGGTCGCCGGATGTCGCGGCTTCCAGCCGAGCATCATTCCCGGGCTGTTCCAGACCGAGGCGTACGCGACGGCCGTCATCCAGGGCGGCTCGGCCGGGCCTCCCAGTGAGGCGCAGCTCACCAAGGTGCGCGTTCGGCTCGAACGCCAGAAGGCGATGACGGGGCGTCGACCGGAACCGCTCCACGTGTGGATGGTCCTCGGAGAGGCGGCGTTGAGACAGCAGATCGGCGGGCGGGCAGTGCTTCGGGAGCAGTTGCTGCATCTGGTGGAGATGGCACAGCTTCCGAACGTCACGTTGCAGGTACTACCCTTCTCGGCAGGGGCCTGCAAGGGTGGCATGTTGCCCTTTCTGCTTTACAGTTTCCCAGCTCCGGCGGAGCTGGAAGTGGTGCTTCTGGAGAGCTTCACGAGCCACGCTTACCTCGAAGGGCCCGGGGATACGGCGCACTACAACGGAGTCTTCGATCACGTGCGAGCAACAGCGTTGAGCGCACTGGACTCGGAGGCGCTGATGGTCAGCCTGGCCGACGAACTGGCCCGCAGCTAAGGAAGAACGGCAGATGTCCTCTGATCGGTCCGAGTGGTTCAAGAGTTCCTACAGCCAGCAGAACGGCGAGTGCGTAGAAGTTCGCCGTTCGGAAGCCGGTCTGGACCTGCGCGACACCAAGGACCGCCGGGCCGGCATCCTCGCCTTCACCGCCACCGCCTGGAGCGCCTTCCTCGGGGACGTGAAGCAGGACGCATCCCGCACCGTATAGCCGCGAACACCCCCAAGCCCCTGGCCGTTGCCAGGGGCTTTCGCGCACTCCGCCTCCCCCTGTGATCTCCTGGCGCAGAATGGGCGGACAGTCGGGCGGTTCACTCGGAGGGGCGCGGGCGGATGGTACGGGGTGCGGTTGGGCGGGACGAAGTCGAGCGGGACGAAGTCGAGCGGCCGTTCATCGAGCAGCTCAAAGCGATGGGCTGGGAGCACATCCACGGCTCCGATCTCGCCGACGACGAGCGCTCCCGTAACGACGTACTGCTGACCAAGCGCCTCGCCGCAGCCGTTCGGCGCATCAACCGATTGCCGGGCACCGGGGATGCCTGGATGACGGAGACCGATGCCGAGCGGGCCGTCGATGATCTGCGACGGGCCGCCCGCAGCGTGTCCGCGCAGTCGTTGCTCCGGGCCAATGGCGATGCCACGGCCCTGCTGTTGCGCGGCACTCCGATGACCGGTCCGCAGGACAAGGACTTCCTCGTCCAGTTCGTCGACTGGGAGTGGGAGGGGCGCGACGACGCCGAGATCCTCCGGCGGAATCGGTTCCTCGTCGTTGACCAGTTCCGTGTCCGGAAGGCCGACGGCAAGGACGCCGTCCTCGATCTCGTTCTGTTCGTGAACGGAATCCCTGTTGCCGTCGTCGAGTGCAAGAGCCCCGAACGCAAGGACGCCATCGGTGACGCGGTCCGGGACCTGCGGAGGTACGCCGGAAGGCCGCTGGAGCACGACGCCCGCACGGAGTCGGGGAGCCCCGGCGGCGTGCCGGAACTGTTCGTGCCCGCCCAGTTGTTGATCGCCGCGAGTGGGAGGACCGCAGCCCTCGGCACGATCTCCGCCGCCGAGGAGCACTACGCCGCCTGGCACAGCGTCGAGCCGGACTACGCCGACGACCGGGCCCTGCGCGCCGCGCTGCAGGCGTCGAAAATCCTGCGCGGCGACGCCAAACTGACCGGACAGCACAAGCTGATCGCGACCGTGCTGAAGCCGCGCAACCTGCTGAACATCATCCGGCACTACGTCTTCGAGCTGCCCGTCAAGACCAAGGAGGGCGAACCTCCGCTCACGGTCAAGGCGGTCTGCCGGCATCAGCAGTACCGGGCCGTGGAGAAGATCGTCCACAAGCTGCGGACCGGCCGCAAGCGAGGCGAGTCCGGTGCCGAGGACGACGAGCGCGGCGGCGTCATCTGGCACACCCAGGGCTCCGGAAAGAGCCTCACCATGTCGTTCCTGGCCCGACGGCTGCACATGAGCCGGGATCCGGAGCTGAATCGCTTCACCCTGCTCGTGGTCACCGACCGAAAACAGCTTCAGCAGCAGCTGTCCGCGGCCGTGCGGGTCAGCGGCAGCACCATCCGTATCGCCAAGTCCCAGGCCGACGTGGAGGGCATGCTCCAGCGGGCGGGCAAGCCGGGCGGCCGGGCCGTGATCTTCGCGATGATCCAGAAGTATCTGGGGCGGATCCCCGGGTTCGTCGGGGAGACGGACGGCGACGACCGGGAGTTCGCCGAGGAGTTCAAGCAGGCACATGGTCGGATCTCCGCGGGGGCGGACCCGGCCGAGGTCGCGGACCCGACGCCCGACGAGGCCACCACCGAGGCGGTAAGACGCCGGTTCACGGAGTGCAGCACCGAGTCGCGTGTGCTGGTCCTGGTCGACGAAGCGCACCGTTCGCACACCTCCGTACTGCACGCGTGCCTGCGGGACTCCGTCCCCAACGCCGCCCGGATCGGCTTCACCGGTACGCCCATCATGACGGGCAAGCTGAAGGACACCGGCCGGATCTTCGGCCTGGAACCGGGCAACACCTTCCTCGACTCGTACCGGATGGAAGAGGCGGAGAAGGACAAGGTCGTCGTTCCCGTCCGGTACGAAGGACGTGCCGGGCAGGGCAGGATCAACAAGAAACAGGAACTCGACGTCAAGTTCGAGGACCTCATCGCGAAGCTGAGCGAGGACGATCAGCCCAAGGCGCGCAGGGGCACGAAGCCGACGAGCAGGGATGTCGCCGAATCCTTCCCGATGATCCGGGCCAAGGCCGTCGACATGCTGGAGCACTACGTCACGGGGCCGCTCACCGGTGGCTTCAAGGCCCAGGTGGCGGCGGTCAGCAGGCGGGCGGCCGTGCATTACCGGGATGCCCTGCGCGACGCCCGCGCCGAGCTGCTGGCCAAGGTGAGGGCGTTCGACGGCGCGGCCCGCGAGGCGCTGCGGGCGAAGAAGCCGGAGGAGTACACCCGGGAGGACATCCTCCTGCTGCGTGCCTGGCAGTACCAGGAAGTGCTGCGGCGGATGGACTTCGTGCCCGTGATCTCGGAGGGCGACGAACGCAAGGGCGGCCTGTGGCGGGAGTGGACCGACCCGAAGAGCCAGGAAGAGCACATCGAGCGGTTCCTGGAGCCGTTCCCTCACCTGCCCCCCGACAACCCGTGGGCAGTCGAGCACCCCGAAGAGACCGACCCGCTGCCGGGCGGCACCGTCGGTCTGAACCCCTGGAGCAATGAGGTCCCGGATACTCCGGTCGAAAAGCCTCCGATCGCCTTCCTGATCGTGAAGTCGATGCTGCTGACCGGATTCGACGCCCCGATCGAGCAGGCGCTGTACCTGGACCGCCCGATCCAGGATGCCGAACTGCTCCAGGCCGTGGCACGCGTCAACCGGCCCGCCCGCCTCAAGCGCGAGGGCCGGGTCGTGGACTACTACGGCGTACTGAACAACCTCGCCGTGACCCTGGCCGCCTACCGGGGTGACCCGCCGGTGCTGGACGGGCTGCGCAGCCTGTCCTCGGAGGTACCGGGGATGACGGGTGCGGCGCGGCAGCTCCGCCGGTTCCTCAAGCGGCTGGGTACCGGCGGGCTGGACGGTCCCGGGGGCATGGGGCGGGCGATGATGGCTCTGCACGACCCGGAAGAGCGGGCCGAGTACGACCGGCTTCTCGGGACGTTCCTGGACGCGCTGGAGCGCGTACTCCCGCACGAGGCGGCCCTGGAGCTGATGCCGTACGCCCGGCGATGGACCCAGTTGCAGTTGCGGGTCCGCAGGCACTACCGCGACGAGTCGGGCGGCACGTTCTCGATGCGGGGCTACGGGCGCAAGGTCCGGGCGCTGATCGCCGACCATCTGGAGTTGCCCGAGATCACGCAGGCCATCGCACCGGTCTCCATCCTCGACCCCGATTTCGACGAGATCGTGGGAGGTATCCCCGATGTCCGCGAGTCCGCGGCCGAACACGAGCAGGCGCTCCGCTACCACCTCGAAGAGCGCATTGCGAACGACGACCGCCAGGTGTACCGAGAGCTCTCCGCCGACCTCCAGCAGGTGCTCGACGAATTCGCGGGGCGCTGGGAGGACATCAAGCGGGAACTGGGCCCGCTCATCGACAGGGCACGTCAGGCCGAGCAGGCGGATCCGGAGACGGCAGGCCTGACGCCGGTGGAACGGAAGCTGTACGTCAAGCTCACCGACCACATGGCCGAGCACCCGGTCTTCGGCGAACTCGACCAGGAGTTCCTGCGCGCGCTGACGGTCGACCTCGCCTCTCTCATCTCCGAGCACGTCTCCAGCGCGTCCTGGTCCGGGTTGGAGACCAGCCTGGAGGACCTCCAGGTGCACATCTGGGCCCGGCTGCGGGAGAACAAGCTGCGGCCGGTCGAGGGCGGGCTGAAGCCGCTGACCGTGCTCTCCAATTCGATCGCGGGATTCGCGCAGGATCACGCCGGGGCGTTCCGGGCGGAGCGGCTGGGACAATAAGGGGATGTCCGAGTCGTCGCCCCTCTCCTCCGCCCCGCCCTCGCTCGTCGACGGGCAGGAGCTCACGGTCGACGGCAGGGCGTTCCTGGTGCGGGTGAGCGCACGGCGATCGAAGCTCGGGCTCACAGTCGAGCGGGACGGCTCGCTGACGCTGCGGACGCCGACGGGGTGTGCGGCCCAGCGAGCCGAATCGTTCGTGCGGAACAGCAGGCCGTGGATCGACGACAAACTCCGATTGCGCGATGCGCTGCGCCCGGTGCACCCGGTGCGTGAATTCACCGACGGCGAGACCTACCGGTACCTGGGCCGTGAGTACCGGCTCCTGCTGGTGGACGATCCCGGCGCACCGGTCCGGCTGTCCGCCGGGCGGCTGTGCCTGGACAAGGCCACCGCAGCAGATATGCGACTGGCCCGGCGCGCGGTCACCGCCTGGTATCGCAAGGTGGGACTGGGCTGGGCGCAGGGGCGCCTCCAGCCCTGGGCCGCACGCATGGACGTCGACGAACCGACGGTCACCGTGAGAGATGTCGGGCGCCGCTGGGGCACGTACCGGAACGGCGCCACCCCCGCCGACGGCGGGCGGATGGCTCTCCACTGGGCTGTCTTCCAACTCCCCGCCCAGCTCGTCGACTACGTCATCGCCCATGAACTGGCGCATATCCGGGTGGCCGGGCACGGGCCCGACTACTGGCGGCTGCTGCGTCGGGCCATCCCGGAATGCGAACGTCTCAAGGGGGAACTGGACGAGATGGGGCGGAGGGTCTGGCTGGGGGACGTTCCCGCGGACCCGACGGCACGCGCAAGGGGCGTCCCCGGGGATTGACAGTCCGCGTGCAGTCGAGCCTCGTCCGCAGGTCAGTCGAGCGAGATGTTCAGCTTCTCGCCGATCCTGCGGTAGCCGATCCCCGCGTAGATCCGCTCCACATCGGCGTCGCCCGGCTCCAGCCACACCACCCGGCAGCCGCGCTCGAAGGCGGTCGCGGTGAGATGGGCACAGAGCGCGGCGCCGATGCCGCGGCGGCGGTAGGCGTCGGCCACGGCGAGACCGGCCAGTTCGGTGAGACCGTCGACCGGGACGGAGCAGCCGCCCGCGCCCGCCGGTACGCCGTCGACCGTGGCAAGGGCGGCGACCCCGCCGTCCCGGACCGCGGCGCGCAGCCAGTCCGCCACACCGGCCTCGGGTTCGCCGGTCCCGCCGTATCCGTGGTGCTGGACGAGTGCGGCGGCGTCGAACTCCGCTTCGGTGGCCGGTTCGGCGATCGTGAGGAAGTCCACCGGCTTCGGCGTCAGCAGCTCGCCCGGTGCGCAGGCCATGATCGGGGCCCGGTTCTCGACGGTGAACCCGGCGGCGAGCAGCGCGGGTTCGACCGCGGGCGCCGAGCCGGGCAGGAACTCCAGCCGGGGCAGCCGGTCGTGTTCGCGGAAGACCGCGATCAGCGCGTCGAGATCCTCGGCCGTCGGCTCGGCGTCCTGGTCGGGTATGGCGTAATTGGCGTACTTGAGCGACCAGTTGGGGTTGTAACGCACCGTGAAGGGTCCGACCCGGAGGTGGTCCGGGGAGCGCTGGGCGAGCGTACGGGCATGGGACTGGACATCGGTGTCCATGGGCATGTGGGGTTGTCCTCCAGCCGGTTGATCGATGGCGGGTCGCTCCGACGACGGGCCGACCCGGATCGGAGTCGGGAGCCTATGCCACCCGGGCGGCCCCGGCGAAGGGCATTTGGTCGATCGGCGCGATCCGGACCGGCGCTCCGGGGCGCGGGGCGTGGATCATCTGTCCGTTGCCGATGTAGAGCCCGACATGGCTGATGCCGGAGTAGAAGAACACCAGGTCGCCCGGGGCGAGTTCGGTGCGCGAGACACGCCGGCCGGCGTTGATCTGGGTGTACGTGGTCCGGGGGAGCGAGACACCGGCGGAGCGCCAGGCGGCCTGGGTGAGCCCGGAGCAGTCGAACGAGGAGGGGCCGGTGGCGCCCCAGACGTACGGCTTGCCGAGTGCCCCGTACGCGAACGCGACGGCCTCGGCGGCGCGGGCGTTCGGCGCCCGGACGGGGCCGCGCGCGGTGGCGCGGTCGGCGCGGTCGGCGGTACGCGCGCCGGCCGAACCGTGGTCGGAGTTCTCGTAGGCGCTGCGCTCGGGCGGGGTCAGCCGGGCGAGGAGCTGCTGGGCACCGGCCAGCTTGGTCGTGATCGTCGCCTTGTGCTTCTTCAGTTCGGCCCGGCGGGAGGCGAGTGCGGCCAGCTTCCCCTCGGCCTGCGAGCGCAGCATGGCGATCTGGGCGACCTGATGGCGGACCTTGTCGAGCGCGGCGGCCCGGCGGTCGCCGATCCGGTCCACGTACGACGCCCGCTCCAGGTACTGGTCGGGGTCGGAGGAGAGCGCCAGCTGCACGGACGTGCCGAGGCCGCCGGTGCGGTACTGCGCGGCGGCGAACGAACCCAGCGCGTCGCGCGAGGCGTTGAGGCGCTCGGTCCTGCGGGCGGCCTCGTCGCGCAGGGTGTCGAGGGCGTCCTCCGCGGCGTCGGCCTTCTCCTTCGCGCCGTTGTACTGCTCGGTGGCGACCTCCGCGTCGTGGTACAGCCGGTCCACCTCGGCCTTGACCTGGGCGGGGGTGCGCTGCGGATCGGCGTGCGCCGGGCCCGGCAGTGCGGCGGCGGTGGCGGCCCCGGCGAGGGCGAGGGTCGCCGCGGTGCGGGCAGCAGGGCCGGTGTACGGGCGCTGCTTGGGTTTTCGATGCGCTGCCACGAGGGCGTGCGTCCTTCCTGACGACTGCCCGTCGGGGGCTACCGACGGGCCCGCCACAACTCCTGGCGGGGCGACCGGTGCGCCGTCCGCGTACGGAGCGGCGGTGCGGGCGGTCACCTGATCAGGGACGCTAAACCCGGGGCACGGGCAGGAGTCGTAATGACGCTTATTGTCTGAATTTGGCGTGGCGATGTCGTCCAGTGATCGGGAAAATTGCACCAGAGTCAGGCAATTGGTACAGGTGTGAGTGAAGCGATCGGGAAGGTGTACCTGCCTGCCGAGTGGTGATATGGCCGGGGCTAGGCTGCGGCCTCATGGACGTACTCATTCATGTCTTCGTCGCCCTGCACATCATCGGCATCGCCTCCCTGCTGGGCGGTTTCCTGACCCAGATGAAGGCGATGGGCGCGGGAACGGCCCGGTTCGTCCCGGCGATGCTGCACGGTGCGCTGACCATGCTGGTCACCGGTGTCGCACTGGTCGGGCTGAACGAGGCCGACGGCAACCACGTGAACAACATCAAGATCGGCGTCAAGACGCTGGTCCTGGTCGTCATCCTCGCGCTCGTCTACATCAAGCGGGACGAGGAGACGGTCGACAAGGGCGCCTTCGCGGCGGTGGGCGGACTGACGGTGCTCAACATCTTCATCGCCACGCTCTGGACCTGATCCCGCCCGCGCCGCGCCGCCCCGGCACCGGGGCGGCGCGGCGCGTGGAGGCCTGCTACGCCGGCCGCACGCTGCCGTGGATCGGCATGTAGTAGATCGACTCCTCGCGCACGTTCGCCCCGGGCTTCGGCGCGTGGATCATCATCCCGTCACCCTTGTAGATGCCGACGTGGCTGATGTCGTCGTAGAAGAAGACCAGGTCCCCCGGCCGCAGGTCCGCCGTGGCGACCCGGGTGCCGATCTTGACCTGGTCCCAGGTGGTCCGCGGTATGTCCACGCCCGCCGACTTCCACGCGGCCTGGGTGAGCCCGGAGCAGTCGTACGACGCCGGGCCCGTCGCGCCCCAGACGTACGGCTTGCCGATCTGGGCCCTGGCGAAGGCGAGGACCTTCTCCGCCTTGGTGGTCGCGTCGCTGTCCGAGCCGGTACCGGTGCCCGTGCCGGAGCCAGTCCCTGTACCGCTGCCGGAACCCGACTCCTTCGCGGCCTCCTCGGCCTTGCGGTCCGCCTCCGCCTTCGCGGCGGCCTGCTGCTTCGCCAGCTCCTCGGCCTTGCGCCTGGCCTCCGCCTCCTTCTTGCGCTCGATCTCCGCGAGCCGCGCCTTCTCCTCGGCGGTCAGCTTCGACAGCAGCGTGCGCGCCTCGCCCAGCTTCGTCCGGACGTCCTGCTTGCTGGTGCGCAGCGTGTTCTGCGTCGTCGTCAGCGTCTCCAGGCTCCGCACGGCCTCGGCGCGCTTCTTGGACGCCTTGGCCTGCTGCGTACGGAAGTCCGTGATCGCCTGCTGCTGCCGGCTGGTCATCCGGTCCATCAACTGGCTCTGGTCGAAGTACGACTGCGGGTCGTCGGCCAGGAAGAACGTGGCGTTCGGCGTGATGGAGCCGCTGCGGTACTGCGCGGCCGCGTAGGCGCCGAGCGTCCTGCGCGCCTCGTTGAGCTTGTCGGCGCGCTTCGCGACGTCGTCCAGCAGGGCGTCGACCTTGGCGCGCTGGGCGGCGGAGGCTTCCTTCGCCTGGTTGTACTGCTGGGTCGCGGTGCCCGCCTGCCGGTAGAGCTCGTCGACCTTCTTCTGGACGTCCTCGATGCCGGGCTTCGGATCGGGAGCGGCCGTGGCGCTCTGCGTGGAGAGCAGGGTCACGGACGCCAGTGCCGCCGTGGTGAGCCCGACGGCCGGTGCGGTGGTGCGCACCCGGGTGCGCGGTTTGCGATGCGACGCCAAGGCCGGCATCTCCTTCCGTGGACCGCCTACCGGGTTAGCTGTCGGGTTCGGGCGGAACGGAAGGCTGCCCTACGGTCCGAGTGGGGGATAAGGACCGATTCACCCCGGTGCTGCGTATGGGTCCCCGGTTCCGAACTCCCGCGGAGGCAGCCCGGATTCGGCGGAGGCGCCCGCTCGGCGTGGTTCGCCTCAAGGGGGTACGGGCCGCCCGGTCGAGCACGCTAGCCAACCCATGGTGCTGCTGTGAAGGTTGATGTTCGATATGCCCGATACGTTTTCGTGACCTTGTCGAAGCGGCGTGCCCGGAGCGGGCAAGGGTCCCTGATTCCTTACGCGGTGTGGGCGCGCACCTCCGCTGGGTGTCCGTCGTAGGCGCGCGGTTCGCCATGCGGCCGACGGGTGTCCGTGCGGCGGCCTAGACTCGACAAGCGATGAGCAGCCTCTTTGACGACAGCTTCCTGGCCGGCCTCCAGCACTCGGAGGAAGAGCCCCCGCCGCCCCCCGAGGACTCCGCACCCGAAGCGGTGCCGGAGGACCTCTTCGCGGGCGTGTTCGACGGGCCCCCGCCGCCCAGGGACGCCTACTACCGCGACGGCGCGCACCGCCCCGTCATCGACTCCGCGGCGCTCCTCGACGGGCTGAACACCGAGCAGCGTGCCGCCGTCGTCCACGCGGGGTCCCCGCTGCTCATCGTCGCCGGGGCCGGCTCGGGCAAGACCCGGGTGCTGACCCACCGGATCGCCCACCTCCTCGCGGAGCGCGGGGTGCACCCCGGCCAGATCCTGGCGATCACCTTCACCAACAAGGCCGCGGGCGAGATGAAGGAGCGCGTCGAGCAGCTCGTCGGACCGCGCGCCAACGCGATGTGGGTCATGACCTTCCACAGCGCGTGCGTACGCATCCTGCGCCGCGAGTCGAAGAAGCTCGGCTTCACCTCGTCGTTCTCGATCTACGACGCCGCCGACTCCAAGCGGCTGATGGCCCTGGTCTGCCGCGATCTCGACCTGGACCCGAAGCGCTTCCCGCCGAAGTCGTTCACGGCCAAGGTCTCCAACCTGAAGAACGAGCTGATCGACGAGGAGACCTTCGCCGGCCAGGCCGCGGACGGCTTCGAGAAGACCCTCGCCCAGGCCTACGCGATGTACCAGTCCCGGCTGCGCGAGGCCAACGCGCTGGACTTCGACGACATCATCATGACGACAGTCCACCTGCTCCAGGCGTTCCCGGACGTCGCCGAGCACTACCGCCGCCGCTTCCGGCACGTCCTGGTCGACGAGTACCAGGACACCAACCACGCCCAGTACACCCTCGTACGGGAGCTGGTCGGCCCGGCGGGCGAGGGCGACGCCCCGGCCGAGCTGTGCGTCGTGGGTGACGCGGACCAGTCGATCTACGCCTTCCGCGGCGCGACCATCCGCAACATCCTCCAGTTCGAGGAGGACTACCCGAACGCGACCACGATCCTGCTGGAGCAGAACTACCGCTCCACGCAGACGATCCTGTCCGCCGCCAACGCGGTCATCGAGCGCAACGAGAGCCGCCGCCCCAAGAACCTCTGGACGAACGCCGGCACGGGCGCCCGGATCACCGGCTACGTCGCCGACACCGAGCACGACGAGGCGCAGTTCGTCGCCGACGAGATCGACCGGCTGACCGATGCGGGCGACGCCAAGGCCGGTGACGTCGCGATCTTCTACCGTACGAACGCGCAGTCCCGCGTCTTCGAAGAGATCTTCATCCGCGTCGGCCTGCCCTACAAGGTCGTCGGCGGCGTGCGCTTCTACGAGCGCAAGGAGGTCCGGGACATCCTGGCCTACCTGCGCGTCCTCGCCAACCCGGAGGACACCGTCCCGCTGCGCCGCATCCTCAACGTCCCCAAGCGCGGCATCGGCGAGCGCGCCGAGGCGATGATCGACGCGCTGTCCCTGCGCGAGAAGATCACCTTCCCGCAGGCGCTGCGCCGGGTCGACGAGGCGTACGGCATGGCGGCCCGGTCGGCCAACGCCGTCAAGCGGTTCAACACGCTGATGGAGGAGCTGCGCACGATCGTCGAGTCGGGCGCGGGCCCCGCGGTGGTCCTGGAGGCCGTCCTGGAGCGCACCGGCTACCTCGCCGAACTCCAGGCGTCCACCGACCCGCAGGACGAGACCCGGATCGAGAACCTTCAGGAACTGGCCGCCGTGGCCCTCGAATTCGAGCAGGAGCAGGGGGCGGCCGGCCCTGACGCGGCCCCCGGCACCGGCCCCGGTACTGGCACGCTCGCCGAGTTCCTGGAGAAGGTCGCCCTCGTCGCCGACTCCGACCAGATCCCCGACGAGGACGAGGACGGCTCCGGTGTCATCACGCTGATGACGCTGCACACCGCGAAGGGCCTCGAATTCCCGGTCGTCTTCCTGACCGGCATGGAGGACGGCGTCTTCCCGCACATGCGGGCGCTCGGACAGGTGAAGGAGCTGGAGGAGGAGCGGCGGCTCGCCTACGTCGGCATCACCCGGGCCCGCGAGCGGCTCTACCTGACCCGGGCGGCGATGCGCAGCGCGTGGGGTCAGCCCTCGTACAACCCGCCGTCGCGGTTCCTGGAGGAGATCCCGGACCAGCACCTGGAGTGGAAGCGGACCGGGCCGATGGCGGCCCCGGCCGGACCGACGTCGGGGATCACGTCGTCGCTGTCCGCGTCGCGTGCGCGCTCCGGCCCCTCGGGCTTCGCGACCCGGCGGACCTCGGACAAGCCGACGATCACGCTGACCGTCGGGGACCGGGTCACGCACGACCAGTTCGGGCTCGGCACGGTCACGGCCGTTGAGGGCATCGGTGACCAGGCGAAGGCCACGGTCGACTTCGGCGACGAGCGACCGAAGAAGCTGCTGCTGCGGTACGCGCCGGTCGAGAAGCTGTAGGCGGGGCGGCAGCGGTCGGGGGCCGCGGCCCCCGACCGGGTGGCTCAGCCCGGGTTGACGCCGTGGCTGCGGAGCCAGGGCAGCGGGTCCACCGCCGAACCGCCGCCGGGCCGCACCTCGAAGTGCAGGTGCGGGCCGGTCGAGTTCCCGGTGTCGCCCGAGTACGCGATGACGTCACCGGCCTTGACCGGGCCCGAGCGGATCCTGGTGCCACTGAGGTGGCAGTACCAGGTCTCGGTCCCGTCGGCCATGGTGACGATGGCCATGTTCCCGTAGGCGCTGTTCAGCTGGGTACGCACGGTGCCGTCCGTCGCGGCCATCACCGGCGTGCCCTCCATGACCGGGAAGTCGATGCCCGTGTGCACGGACATCCAGTTGACGCCCGCCTGGCCGAAGTACGCGCTGAGGCCGTGCCGCTTGACCGGCATGACGAACTTGGGGCGCAGCGCCTCCTTGCGGGCGGCCTCTTCCTCGCGCTTCTTCTTCTCGGCGGCCTGCCGCTCCCGCAGGTCGATGCGTTCCTGGGTGCGGCTGGCGCGGTCGGCGAAGTTCTCGGCGTCGGCGCTGAGGTTGGCGAGCTGGGTGTCCAGCTTGTTGTTGGCCGCGCCCGCCTTGACCGAGCCGGGGTCGGCCGCCGCCATCCTGGTGCTGTCGTCCTTCTTGTCCTCGCCGCCCAGCCCGCCGACCGAGGCCGCGGCGATTCCGGCCACGCTCATCACGCAGGCGGAGGGGATGGCGACGGTGAGGAGCGCGGAACGCTTCGCGGGGGAACGCCGCCGACTGCGGCTGCCGCCGCGGGTGGCGGGACGGCTGAGCGTGCGCTGCGAGCCGGGTGCGGCCTCCGCGAGGTCCGTGACGTCCGCGCCGTCCGCCTCGTCCGCGTCACCCGTGCTGTCCGCGCCGTCGGTGAGGTAGGGCTCGTAGGGGTCGTAGGAACCCAGGTCGGCGTAGGTCTCGTAGGTTCCGTGCGCCTCGTGTGCCGGCGGCGCTTCGTGCGACACCTGTGCGGTTTGCTCAGTTTGCGCGATTTGCTGCTCGTGCTCGGGCGTGGCGCCGGTGTTCCAGGCAGTGGCGTCGTACGCGCCGGTGTCGTACGAGGCCGAGTCGCTCGTGGCCCACTGGCCGTTCGGGTGCCAGCCGCTGGTGTCCCACTGACCGGAGACGTCCGGCGCGCCGCCCTGTGCCGGGATGCCGGCGAACGTGGCGGTGGCGGTGGTCGCTTCCGTGCCGTAGTCGGCCATGGGCGTCCAGGTGGCCGTGGTCTCGTACGTCGGCCCTGCCTCGTACTGCTGCTGGGGCTGCGCGGCGTACGGGGCGTAGGCGTCGTACGAGGTGGTCGGGTGTGCGCCCGTGTCCCACTGGGTGGAGTCGTACTGGCCGCTGTAGCCGGACTGCCCGGCGCCGTAGCCGCTGCCGTACGCGCCGTCGTGACCGCCGGGGAGCGAGCCGAAGAGCGGATCGCTGTCGAAGCTGCCGGTCGCCTCGCTGTCGTATCCGGCGTACCCGGCGTGGGGGTGCTGGTCGTTCACCAACTTCTCTCTCGCCTCGGCAGCAGGACCTGTGCTCTGGGGTCCGGCGGGGGGATCCCAGGGGGAGCAGTGGCCGCGACTGTACCCGGCGGTACGTGACGCCGACAATCTTCGGCGGGCATGGGCGGCTCAGGAAACGGGCAATCGGCCGTCTTTCGACGGACTGCGCACACAGCCTTGGCTCTATGTTCGAAACGCGTTCTATTTGTGGCGTCGTCGCCGGCTCGGCCGACCCGTTCGGCTCAGGCGGCTCCCGCGGTTCCGGTGGCCTCGATCGTCGGTTCGCGGGATTCCAGCGCCTGCCGGACCGCGGCGGCGACGGCCGGATGCACCGGCAGCGCGAGATGGCCGATCCCGGTGACGCGTACGTTCAGCGCGTCGAGATCCGGATGGTCGATCCGGGCCGCCTCGGCAGGGACGATCACCCGGTCGAGCTCGCTCCAGAAGCTCACGAACCGGGTGCGGCAGCCGGGCGCGGGCCTGCGCAGCTCCTCGATCGGTGCGGACCCCGTACGCATCTGCCGCACGATGGGATGGGCGCTCGCCAGCGGGGCGGCGGCCGTGCCCGCGTGCGGTGTGCCGAGGGTGACCAGGGTGCGGACCCGCTGGTCGCCGCCCAGCAGCTGTACGTAGTAGCGGGCGATCAGGCCGCCGAGGCTGTGCCCGACGATGTCGACCTCGCGGTGTCCGGTGCGCGCGCAGATCTCCTCGACATGCCGCCCGAGCAACTCGGCCGCCGTTCGGATGTCGCAGGTCAGCGGTGAGTAGTTGAGCGATTCCAGGTGGTGCCAGCCGTGCCGGGCCAGGGAACGGCGCAGCAGGACGAAGACCGAACGGTTGTCGATGAAGCCGTGCAGCAGGACGACCGGGGGGCGGTCGTCGCCCTCGGCGGGGAGGGCGGAGCACCCGGCCGAGGTGGTGGGCGTGGCGCCGGGGGGTGTGGTGTGCGGTCCGGCCGGGCGTGGCGTGGTCGGTCGTTCCCCGGTGATGCCGGTGGGGTAGAGGAGGACGTGCCCGGCGAGAACCATCAGCTCCAGCGCGGTGGCCTTCAGCAGTGCGGATGACGGTGGGGCGGGGAGCGGGCACGGTCGGCACAGCGATAGGGGAAGACAAGGCAGGACCTTCATGGCCGACCTCCTGCTACGGCAAGCGGGGGCCGCGGCTCCGGCCCCGGATGCCCTCTCGCGGGGTGCCGCTACGGAGGTGCGGACGGCCGGACGGGCCGTGGGGCATGCCGTACCGCCGTGCCGCGCGGCTGACGGCGCGGTGGTACGGCTACCTAGCAGCTCCCCTGGCGGCCGGTCCCGCGCGGCAGGTCTGCCGCGTGATGCCGGGAACGGCGCCCGGTGAACATGTCCCACGTGTGATTTCCCCCTCCCCGTCCACCGCGAAACGACGGCTTGCGGGATGCTGTAGATAACGTTCGTTCACATCCCCGGCCCTTCAGGCACGGGAGACGCATGTGGAGGCAGTGATGGGTGTGACCGGTCCGATCCGTGTGGTGGTGGCGAAGCCGGGCCTGGACGGCCATGATCGTGGGGCCAAGGTGATCGCCAGGGCGCTGCGCGATGCGGGTATGGAGGTCATCTACACCGGGCTCCACCAGACGCCCGAGCAGATCGTGGACACCGCGATCCAGGAGGACGCAGACGCGATCGGCCTCTCGATCCTCTCCGGTGCGCACAACACACTCTTCGCCAAGGTGATCGAGCTGTTGAAGGAGCGCGAGGCGGAGGACATCAAGGTCTTCGGCGGCGGCATCATCCCGGAGGCGGACATCGCGCCGCTGAAGGACCAGGGCGTCGCGGAGATCTTCACCCCGGGCGCCACCACGACGTCGATCGTCGACTGGGTCAACGCGAACGTCCGCCACCCCGCGGAAGCCTGACCCTTCTCGTACCTCGTACCTCGTACCTCGTACCTCGCACCCGTACCTGCGGCTGTGGGTACGGGTGCGAGGGCGTCGTCCGTTCCGCCGCCGTCTTCGGCTGCGTCTTCGTCTTCGTTTTCGGCTTTGTCAGGTCGGTATCAGCTCCGAGTCCATCGCCGCGCGCAGCCGCAAGGTGGAGACCAGCCGCTGGAAGGCCTCGGACCAGTAGCCGTTCGCGCCCGGTGAGGCGTCCTCCGGTTCGTCCGGGGTGGTGGTGAGGACCTCCAGGCGGTCCGCTTCGGCCGGGTTCAGACAGCGTTCGGCGAGACCCATCACGCCGCTGAAGCTCCAGGGGTAGCTGCCCGCGTCCCGGGCGATGTCCAGGGCGTCGACGACCGCGCGGCCCAGCGGTTCGGCCCAGGGGGTCGGGCAGACCCCCAGGAGCTGGAAGGCCTCCGACAGTCCGTGCGCGGCGACGAAGTCGGCCACCCAGCCGGCCCGCTCGGCCGTGGGGAGTATGCCGAGGAGCTTCGACCGTTCGGCGAGGGAGGCCGTACCGGGGCCGTTCGACGGCGGGACGGAGGGGGCGCCGAGCAGCGCGCGGGCCCACTCGGGGTCCCGTTGCCGCACCGTTGCCCGGCACCATGCCGCGTGCAGTTCCTCGGCCCAGCCGTCCGCGACCGGAAGGCCGACGATCTCCCGCGCGGTGCGGCCACCGAACCGTGCCGGCCAGGTGGCGAGCGGCGTCGCCTCCACCAACTGGCCCAGCCACCACGACCGTTCCCCCCGTCCGGACGGCGGCGCGGCCACCACGCCGTCGCGCTCCATCGCGGCATCGCATTCGTGCGGCGCCTCCACGGCGACCGAGGCCTCGTCGCCGGTGACGTCCGGGCTCACACAGGACAGGGCGCGGGACGCCATCCGGCCGGCGAGCGCCGACTCCGGCAGCGCGGAGAGCAGTTCGGCGGCTGTCGAGCGGACATTGCGGCTGCGGTCGGAGAGCGCCTGTTCGAGGAAGGGCTCGTCCACCGCGGACAGTCCGGTGCGCAGCGAGTCGAGGAACATCAGCCGGTCCTCGGCCCGCTCGGTGCTCCAGGTGGTCGCGAGCAGCACGAGCGCTGCGGCGGGATCGCGGGCCCGGACAGCTCCGAGCAGGGCGACCCGTTCGGCGAACAGGCCCTCCTCCCACAGCCGGGTCACCGCTTCCGGCTCCGTCGGGTCGGGCAGCGACGAGCCACCGGACGAGCCGCGCAGCGCGAACTTCCACTCGGGGTTCAGCCCGGCCAGCCAGAGCCCGCGCGGCCCGGCGAAGGCCAGGGCCTGCGGCCGCAGGTCGGTACGGGCCCTGGCCGCGTCGAGCAGGGCCGGGAGCAGTGCGGCCGGGGCCCGGAAGCCTTGCTGGTTGGCCGTGGCCAGCCACTGCGGGATCAGCTCCGTGAGATCGGGAGCCGCACCGCGCCGGCCTCCCGAGCCGCCCGATGCCGACCGGTCCGCCAGCAGTTGGGCCGTCGACGGCGTCATCGAGGAGACCCTGCGCTACGCGACCGTGCTGCAGTTCGGCCTGCTGCGCGTCGCC